>CAZTQF010000031.1:0-11691 GCA_964615255.1 uncultured candidatus Brocadiaceae bacterium
CGCACCGTCGAATTCCTGCTGCGCGGCGACGAGTACGAGTTCGGCACCGAAGGGCTCGCCGGGGTCGTCTTCGGCCAGAACACGGGGTTCGCGCCGGATCGTCAGGCGCGACCTCGGACCGCGCTCACGTTGACTACAGGCGAGCGGATCGAAGGCCGGCTGCTCAGCCTCGGCGAGGTCGTCCGCTGCCGCCTCGACGAAGGCTGCGTTCTCAACGTCGAGGTCGCGCGGCCGCACCGCATGGAGGTCGCGAGCGACAAGCTGCTCTGGCTCACCGACCTGACCCCAAAGGTTGAGCAGACGCCGGCCTTCGACCGCACGTGGCCCTGGTACAACAACCGCTCGGTCGCCGGGCCGGGCTTCGAGCTCGCGGGCAAGCGCTACGAGCGCGGCCTGGGCTTGGTGCCTCGCACCCGCCTGACCTACGACCTGGGCGGTCGCTTCGACGTGTTCGAGGCGCTGATCGGGATCGACGACCGCGGCGGCCCGGCCGCGCACGCGGTCTTCCGGGTACACGCAGACGGCGAGCAGGTGTTCGAGTCGGCGCCGATGGTGCGCGGCCAGGCGCCGGCCGCGCTGCGCGTGGCGCTGAACAAGGCGAAGACGCTCACCGTCGAAGTCGACTTCGGCAAGAACTACGACCTCGGCGACTTCTGCGCGTTCGCGGACGCGCGCGTGATCCAGAAGTAGGCCGACCCGCCACACCACGACCATGATGTTGCTCGCAGCCTTGACGTCCTGCGCGTTCCAGGACCCGCTCGCTGCGGTCGCACAGAGCGAAGCGCGCCGGGTAGCAGTCATCGACCGCTGCTCGCACGCCGTGTGCTCGGTGATGTCGATGGACTCGCCGGGCGGCGGCAGCGGCGTCATCATCGACCCCGCCGGCTTCCTGCTGACGAACTTCCACGTCGTCGGCAAGCCGGACAAGGACTACAAGCTGCCCGAGCCGCCGGAGCCGCCGGAGTCGGCGCTCGCCGAGCTGCGCGCGAGCTACGACGCCGAAGCCGCTGATGCCGGCAAGCAGTGGAACGAGGCGGCCGCGGTCGAGCAGTGGAAGGAGCAGTGGCGCCGTGAGCACCAGCCTTCGGGCTCCTCGCACTACAAGAACAAGAAGATCGGGCTGCCGGACGGCGAGCTCTACGAGGGCGTCGTGCTCGGGATCGACCCCGGCAGCGACCTCGCGGTGATTCGGCTGCTCCCCAAGGAGGACGGCCAGACGTGGCCCTCCTGCGACCTCGGGGACAGCGACGACGTGTTGGTAGGCGAGACGGTGTTCGCGATGGGCAACCCGTTCTTGCTCGCGACCGACTTCAAGCCGACGGTGACGTTCGGCATCGTCTCGGGCACCCACCGCTACCAGGAGGGCCAGGGCGGCCGCATGCTCGTCTACCCGGACTGCATCCAGGTGGACGCGCCCGTCAACCCGGGCAACTCGGGCGGCCCGCTGTTCAACGAGCGCGGTGAGGTCATCGGCATCAACGGCCGCATCTCGATCGGCGACCGCGGCCGCGTCAACGTCGGCGTCGGCTTCGCGATCGCGTCGAATCAGATCCGCAACTTCCTAGGCGACCTGGTCGCCGGTCGCCACGCCGAGCACGGCACGCTCGACATGAGCGCGTGGTTCATGACCTCGCGCGAGGGCCAAGAGAAGCGCCGCGGGGTCTTCGTCCAGCAGATGTTTCAGGACTCGGTGACCGCCGCAGCGGGCGTCGGGCTCGGGGACGAGATCACCCGCTTCAACGGCGTCGACGTGCGCTCGGCCAACCAGCTCGCGACGATGGTCGGCGTCCTGCCCGCGGGCACCTGGGTGACGCTGCGCCATCGCCCGCTGCTCGAGGGCGGCGGGTTCGGCGACGAGCGTGAGGTCACGGTGCAGCTGACCAAGCTCGACACCGGCTCGAGCCGCGACGGGACGGGCGACGACGCGCGGCTCGGGAGCCGCGTCGACCGGCGCATCGCGACCGAACAGCTGGTCGAGGCCTGGGCGGCGCAGCCTGCAGCGGCCGAAGCAGGGCCGGTGGTGAAGTGGTCGCGGCGCGGCCCGACCGGCGACACGTTCGGGCTCACGGCCTTCGGCGACCGCGTGGTCCTCGACGTCGCCGGCGTGTCCTACGCGCGCCTCGGAGACGGCGACGCCCTCGTCTTCATCCCCAGCGAGGACGCCAGCGGCGTCGTCGTCGAGATGACCGTCGACGAGCGTGAAGGCATGCGCAGAGAGCTCGCGGCCAACCCGATGCTCTGGCGCCGCAGCGAGCTGCGCGAGCGGCTCAAGGGCGCCTTGCTGATCGGCGGCGTCAACGTGCTCGGTCGGCCCGGCTACCGCTTCGCGATCCCTGGCAAGGGCGACTGCGAGGCGTGGTTCCTGCTCGACGGCACCCCGGCGGGCTACGCCTACCGAGATCCGATGCGCAAGGCGCACGTCGCCTACCACGTGCGCGGCGAGCAGCTGCGCGTCGTCGTGGACGGTGCGCTCGAGCCCGGCTGGACGGCCGGCGCGCGCGAGTTCGGCGAGCTCGACCAGCAGGGAGGCAAGTGATGCGCGCGCTGCTGTGCGTGCTCTCGCTGGCGCTGGCGCTGCCCTCGCAGGGTGAGACCGCGCCGCGCGAGCTCGACTTCGGCAAGGCCTACTCGTTTGACGAGCGCGCGCCGAAGACGCAGGTCGAGAAGACCATCGACAAGCTGCTGCCGAGCGTCGTCAAGGTCTTCGGGGCGTCGGGCCTCGCGACCATCAAGGCCTACGCGACCGGGATCATCGTCAGCGACCGCGGCCACATCCTCACGCTGGACCAGATCCTGCTGCAGAAGGGCCGCACGCGCGTCGTGCTCTACGACGGCTCGGTGCACGACGCGACCCTCTACGCCGCCGACGAGGCGCTCGGCGTGCGGATCCTCAAGATCAGCCCCGAGGAGGTCGACGGGTCGCTGCAGCCGCTCTGGCCGCCCAGCGCCGAGCAGGCGAAGTACCGCAACGGTCAGTTCGTCGTCAGCCTCGGCAACTGCTTCCGCCTCGCGGAGTTCTCCGAGAAGGTCAGCGCGACCTTCGGCGTCGTCGTCGGCACCGCCAACACCGCGTTGCGCTACCGCATGGCCGACGTGAAGTACGACGGCGACATCATCCTGACCGACGCGTGCAACAACCCGGGCCACTACGGCGGCGGGCTGTTCACCCTCGACGGCCGTTGGATCGGCCTCAACATGCGCCTGCTGGACAGCAAGGAGACCAACACCATGCTGTCGGCTGCGATCCCCTCGCGTGACCTGCTCCCGTACCTCGACGAGATGGTGCACGGCAAGGAGCGGCCCGAGGTCGTCGCCGAAGTCGTGCCCGTCTGGACCGGCGTGACCCTGTTCGAGTCCGCCGGTCGCAAGTCGCCGCCCGCCTATGTCGAGCGCGTCAAGCGAGGGTCGCCGGCCCGCGCCCTCGGCCTGCGCATCGACGACCTGATCGTGCGCATCGACGACTTCTCGGTGCGGAGCTGCAAGGAGTTCCGGCGCGTGCTGACCAAGTACCGGCCCGGCGACAAGGTGACGGTGATGTGGAAGCGCGGCACGCGCGTGATGACGGGCGAGATGACGCTCGCAGAGGAGCCGAACAGGTGATCCCCGCCGCGCTGCGACGATTCGCCTGCGCCCTCTTGGCGCTCCCCTTGTGCGCGCAGCGAGGCGACCTGGACGAGTTCGTCCGGCTCGAGCCGGTGCTCCAGCGCGCGATCGCGACCGCCGCGCCGTTCGTCGTCACCGTCGAGACGTTCGGCGGCACGCGGCGCGCGACGGGCAAGGACGGCCCGATGGACGGCCCGGCGCCGCCTCGACCTCGACCGAAACCGAAGCCCAAGAAGCGGGACGACGAGGAGGGCGAGCCCAAGAAGAAGAAGCTCCCGCTGGTGGCCGGCGGCTTCAAGCAGGCGCAGGGCAAGACCACCGGCGTCGTGCTGACCTCGGACGGCTGGATCCTGATCTCGCGGTTCGCGCTCAACCTGGACCCGACCACGGTCCTGGTCACCGTTCCCGGCAAGGGCACCTTCACCGCCGAGCGCGCCGGCGAGGACACCAGCCGCGGCATCGCGCTGGTCAAGATCGACGCAGACGGCTTGCCGGTGCCCGAGTTCGTGGAGCCCGGCGCCGTCAAGGTCGGCCAGTGGGCGTTCGCGCTGGGCCGCACGTTCGCGCAGGACGAACCGACGGTGCACCTGGGCATCGTCAGCGCCAAGGACCGGCTGTTCGGCCGCGCGCTGCAGGTCGACGCCTACACCTCGCCCGCCAACTACGGCGGCCCGGTCGTCGACATCCGCGGCCGCGTGCTGGGCGTCGCCGTGCCGCTGTCGCCGTCGGGCCGCAACGCGGGCGTCGAGTGGTACGACAGTGGCATCGGCTTCGCGACGACGCTCGCCGACATCGCGCCGCTGCTCGAGCGCATGAAGGAGGGACAGATCCTCCAGCGCGCGTGGCTCGGCGTGCAGCTGTCCACCTCCCACCTGGGCCCGGGCGCGAAGATCTCGGGCACGCCCAAGGAGGGCGCTGCGGCGGAGGCGGGGCTGCGCAAGGGCGACGTCATCATGGAGGTCGACGGCGTCGACGTCCTCAACGGTCCGCACTTCCAGATGCTGGTGAGCTCTCGGCTCGGGGGCGACGCGTGCACGCTCGTCGTCAAGCATCGCCGCAAGGACGAGCTGCGCACGGTGGGGCCGATCACGCTCAAGGACGCGCCTTGGTCGGAGCAGACCAGGGGTGAAGAAGACCTGCCCGCGTCGTTCTCGCTGCCCGACGAGGAGCGCGGCCGCTGAAGCTGCGGGCGCCGGCGCCTCAGGCCGACCCCGGCAACAGCGGGAACAGCCGGGCCAGCAGGCGCTCGCGGTGGAGGAAGCGCTCGATGCTGTCCGGCCGCGGCGCGCCCGCATCGCCCGGCGGCGGCGCGCTCGCGTTGCGGTCGCTCGCCTCCATGGCGTCGCGGACGGCGGAGCCTGCGTAGCCCTGGTCGGCGAGCAGCGCGGTGAAGTCGTCGCGCAGGCGCTCGGTGCGCAGGAAGCGGACCGCCGGCAGCTCGTCGAGCAGTGCGATGCCGTCGAGCCGCGCCTCGGTGAGTTCGTCCAGGGCTTGCTGCGGGCGCGGATGGAAGAAGCGCAGGAAGTGCGCGGTCAACGCGCCGATCTCAGCTCTCGGCTCGGCGCCCTGCAGGACGTCCGGGAGCGCGAACTGCTCGAGGTAGTCCAGGTAGCCCGCCAGGTCCAAGTCCGGGAAGGCCGGTAGCCGCGCGCGGATCGTGTCGGCAGGGGCTGCGGGGCTCGTCCGCCAATAGCCGTGATGAAACGCGCTGTGTAGGTAGGCCAGCGGATGGCGGCCGACGCTGACCACCTGCCGTTCGCCAGCCCAGGCCGGGATCTGCCGCCAGCAGCCGTGTTGGCTGCGCCGCTGCGCGCTGCGCGCCGTGGCCGTGCGGTCGATCGGCAGCTTCAGCTCGTGGAAGCCGCGCCAGCCGACGCGGGTCCCCGCGAGCGGACGCGCCAGCACATTGTGCTCTACGCCGTGCAGCCGCCGCAGCACCCCGCGCATCCAGGTCGAGCCCGTCCGGGGGTAGTTCAGCAGCACCATGTGCGGC
The DNA here is from genome assembly GCA_964615255.1 of uncultured candidatus Brocadiaceae bacterium. GTDB lineage: Bacteria > Planctomycetota > UBA1135 > UBA1135 > UBA2386. The sequence continues at coordinate 5,597 of CAZTQF010000031.1, forward strand.
GTGATGATCAAGGCGTGCTTTGCGGTGGACGGAGCGCGCGTCGGGGCGGGACGGTCGGCAGGCTCGACAGGCTAGCGCATGGCGACCGGCTACCGCTTGCGAGAAGCGGCCCGCGCGCAATGATAGCGAGGCGCCCCACACCACCACCTGCGCGTGACCGCTGCGAACACGTGGCCGTCGCCAGCAGCGGCCGACGGACATGTCCGGTTCTGTTGATTGCCTGATTATCGGGGCCGGGCCGGCCGGCCTGACCACCGCGTTCGAGCTGCGCAAGCGCGGGAAGTCTTCGGTCGTGCTCGAGGGCGGAGACGACGTCGGCGGCCTGTCGAAGACCTGTGAGCACCGCGGCTACCGCTTCGACATCGGCGGTCACCGGTTCTTCACCAAGGTCGACTACGTGCAGGAGCTGTGGCTCGAGATCTTGGGCGACGAGTTCCTGAGCCGCCCGCGGCTGTCGCGCATCTACTACCGCGGCAGGATGTTCGACTATCCGCTCAAGCCGTCGAACGCGCTGCTCGGCCTCGGCGTGGTCGAGTCGCTTCGGATCGGCCTGAGCTACCTGCGCGCGTCGTGCTTCCCCTCCAAGGAGGAGCGCAACTTCGAGCAGTGGGTCTCCAACCGGTTCGGCAAGCGGCTGTTCCAGATCTTCTTCAAGACCTACACGGAGAAGGTCTGGGGTATCCCCTGTGACCAGATCAGCGCGGAGTGGGCGGCGCAGCGGATCAAGAACCTCGACCTCCGGGCGGCGGTGGTCAACGCGTTCCTCGGCGCGCGGAAGAAGAGCGGCAAGCAGGTGATCACGACGCTGATCGAGCGCTTTCAGTACCCGCGCTTCGGCCCCGGCCAGATGTGGCGAGCCTGCGCCGACAAGCTGCGCGCCGCTGGCGACACCGTCGAGCTGGGCGCGATGGTCACGCGCTTGCGACACGACGGCGCCAAGGTGCTCGCCGCGACCGTGACCCGCCGCGACGGCAGCGCGGCGGAGGTGACCGCGCCCAACTTCGTCTCGACCATGCCAGTGCGCGACCTGCTGCGCGCGCTCGATCCGCCGCCGCCGCCTGAGGTCCTCGCCGCCAACGATCGGCTGCGCTACCGCGACTTCTTGACCGTCGCGGTGATCGTCGACGCAGCAGAGCTGTTTCCCGACAACTGGATCTACATCCACGCGCCGGACGTGAAGGTGGGGCGCATCCAGAACTACAAGAACTGGAGCCCGGACATGGTCCCGGACCCGCGCAAGACCGCGCTCGGCCTCGAGTACTTCGTCCAGGAGGGCGACGAACTCTGGAGCATGTCGGACGAGGAGCTGGTCGCGCTCGCGACCCGGGAGTGTGAGCAGCTCGATCTCATCCCGAAGGGAGCCGTCGAGGACGGCTGCGTGATCCGCGAGAAGAAGGCCTACCCGGTCTACGACGACGTCTATCGGGAAGCGCTGGCGGAGATCCGGGCCTACCTCGACCGGCTGCGCAACCTGCAGCTCGTCGGCCGCAACGGCCAGCACCGCTACAACAACCAGGACCACTCGATGATGTCCGGGGTGCTCGCGGCCCGGAACATCGCCGGCGAGGACCATGACGTCTGGGCGGTCAACGTCGAGCAGGACTACCACGAGGAGCGGCGCGACGAGCGCGCGGAGGACGGCCGCAGCGGCGCCAGCGGCGAGCGCCTGGTGCCTGCGCGCGTCGCCGAGCGCGCACTCGACGAGGCGCTCGAGGCGACCTTCGCGCGCTACGACGCAGTCGCGCTCGGTGTCGCGGTCGGGGTCGTCGCGGGGCTCTGCCTGTTCGTCGCGACGGCGGTCCTGCTGCTCCGCGGTGGCGTCGGGGTCGGCCACCACCTCTCCGTGCTGGGCAACTACCTCTACGGCTACTCGGTGACGTGGCCGGGCGCGCTGGTCGGCCTGATCGAGGCCGCCGCAGTGGGCTTCTTGCACGGGTGGCTGATTGGCAGGTTGACGAACGCCATCATCGGGCGCGAACAGCGTCGGTTCGAGGCGCTCATCCGGGAGACGGCCGCGTCGCCCGACGTGTTCGCCGAAGGGAGTTCCGAATGACGGGGCCGACGGAGCGCCGCCTGCTCGCCCGCGCCGTCGCGCGGATGCGGGCGCGCATCATGGCCACGTCGTGTGCGGTCGTCGGCGGCTCGGGCCTCTTGCTCGCCACGCTGCTGCACCTCGTCCGCGAGCGCGCGGCGTCTTCGCTCGACATTGCGTTGCTCGCCCACTACCTGCCCGGCTACAGCGTCAGCTGGCAGGGGGCGCTGCTCGGGTTCGTCTACGGCGCTGCTGCGGGCGCGTGCATCGGCGGCGCGTTCGCCTGGTGCTACAACCGACTCGCCGACGGAGACCAGTGATCGGAGGCGGGTCGCACGTCTGGGTGGTGATCCCTTCCTACTCGGACCCCGACGCGCTCCTGGCATGCATCGCATCCGTCACCGCGTCTCGCGGCCCCGCGCCCAACGTGCTGGTCGTGGACGACGCATCGCCGGACGACACGGTCGCGCAGGTGCGTCGACGCTTCCCGCAGTGCGCCGTGGTCGCCAACGCCGAGAACGTCGGCTTCGCGACCACCTGCAACCGCGGGTTCGCGCGGGCGCTCGACGAAGGCGCGGAGCATGTCCTGCTGCTCAACCAGGACACGGTCGTGTCCCCTGACCTCGTCGCGACGCTCGCGGCGTTCCTGGCGCGACATCCGGACGCTGGCATCGTCGGGCCGCGGACGTGGCTGTCACGCCGCGCCGACGACGGCCGCGAGCGGCTCCTCTACGCGGGCGCGTGGCGGACGGCGCTGCCGCTGCGCCAGCGGATCCCGGGCATCGAGCAGGTGGACACCCAGCCCGTTCGCAGCCCGCGCCAGGTCGACTACGTCTGGGGCCACGGGATGATGATGCGAGCTCAGGTCCTGCGGCAGGTCGGCAGCCTGGACACGGACTTCCGGATGTACTACGAGGACCTGGATCTCTGCCGTCGGGCCCGCGCTGCAGGCTTCGAGATCTGGTGTGAACCGTCCGCGACGATGTGGCACGACATCACCGACGGCGCGCGCGCGCACCGCTCCGATTATTGGCGGTGGGTGTGCAAGGTGGCGGGCGCGTCGGTGTTTCACCGCAAGCACTACGGGTGGCCGACGGCGCCGCTTCTGAGCCTGCTGACCGTCGCGGACGAGGCGAGGCAGCTGCTCTGGAGTGGCCACCTGCGCGCGACGGGCCATCTGCTCACCGCGGCGCTCCGCCACGCGCTCGGTGGACGCGCAGCCCCGACCCGCCGCGCGCCGGCTCCGGCGGGGGGGGACGCGTGACCCGCGGGCTCTCGGTGGTGATCCCGACGCACCGGCGCCCCGAGCAGCTCGCGCGCTGCCTCGAGGCGCTGGCGGCGTCAGACGACCCGGGCGGCTCGCTCCAGGTCGTGGTCGTCGAGGACGGCGGTCCGACCCACGAGCTCGACGCGCTGCGGGCGCGGTCGTTCGGCGGGCTCGAGCTCGTCTGGCTGGACCAACCGCACCGCGGTCCCGCCGTCGCCCGCAACCTCGGCGCGAGGCACTCGACCCGCGACCTGATCGCGTTCACGGACGACGACTGCCGGCCGCGGCGGGACTGGGCGCGCCGGCTCGAAGAGCAGCTCCGGTCGACGCCGGGCGCGGTCGTCGGTGGCCGCACGGTCAACGCGCTGACCGACAACCTCTGGTCGGGCGCCAGCCAGGCCCTCGTCACCTACATCACCGCGCGCGGGCAGCAGCCCGGCGGCGAACCCTTCTTCGCGTCCAACAACCTCGCGCTCGCGCGCGCGGTATTCGACGAGTGCGCGGGCTTCGACGAGACCTTCCCGCTCGCAGGCGGTGAGGACCGGGACCTCTGCAGGCGCCTCGTCGAGGGCGGCCGGCGCCTCGTCTGGGTGCCGGCCGCGGTCGTCGACCACGACCACCTCCTGACGATGCGGAGCTTCTGGCGCCAGCACTTCCGCTACGGCCGCGGCGCGTATCAGTTCCACCGCGCGCAGGGGCTGCGCGCCGACCCGGCCGACCAGGACCCGAGCCGCGGCGTGTGGGACGTGCGCGCGCGCTTCTACCTGGACCTCGTGCGGTCGCCGTTCGTGCACCGTGCGGCGCCGCAGCGGCTCCGGATCGCCGCGCTGCTCCTGTTCTCGCAGCTTCCGAACGCCCTCGGGTTCTTCGCCGAGCGTCGTCGCGCCGAGAGGGAGGCGCGGTGAAGGTCGCGGGCGGTCAGGCCGTCGTCGTGGCCGGCATGCACCGGTCCGGGACCTCGATGGTCGGCGGCATGCTCGCGCGCTGCGGTGTCGACATGGGGCGCCGCCTCGTGCCCGCAGACGCTGCCAACGCGCGGGGATACTTCGAGGACGCCGACATCGTCGCCTTCCACGGCCGGATGTTCCGCCAGCTGCTGCCCGAAGGGGCCGCGGGCCACGTCGACTGGGGTTGGTGCGAGGCCGCCACGATCGACGACGCGGCGCTCCTTGCGTTCGAGCCCGAAGCCCGGGCGCTCGTCGACGCGCGGGCTGCCGGCGCAGAGGTCTGGGGGTTCAAGGACCCGCGGGCTGCCGTGACCCTGGACCTGTGGGACCGCTGCATCGAGGACGCGCGCTTCGTGCTGGTCTACCGGTTCCCGTGGGAGGTGGCAGACTCGATGCAGCGCGGCGGCGCCGGCGTCTTCCTGCGCAACCCTTCCTACGCCTACCGCATCTGGGCGCACTACAACGCGCGCCTGCTGGCGTTCTACGAGCGGCACCGCGCGCGCTGCGTGCTCGTCTGTTCGAACACGCTCGCCGAGGACCTCGCGAGCTTTCAGCGCCTGCTCCATGACCAGCTCGGCCTAGAGCCGCGTGACGTCGACCTGTCCGAGGGCTTCGACCGCGACCTGTTCACGGCCGGGGAGCCCGACGATCCGCGCGCGGCGCTGGTCGATGCGGCCTATCCGGAGTGCACCGAGCTGCTCCGTCGGTTGGACGACGCGGCCCACATCAGCGGCGCCGGCGCGTGGTGCGCACAGCCCGCCGCGCGGCCTACGGTCGCGCGTCCTGGCGACGACGGAGAGGTCGACGTGTCCATTGTGGTGCCGACCTACGGCGACGGCGTCCTGCTGCTGGACGCGCTCGCCAGCGTCGAGCGCTGCCGTCCTCCGGCGACAGAGCTCGTCATCGTCAACGACGGCTCGCGCGACCCGGAGACCCGGCGCATCCTCGGGGCCTTGCGAGGACGCGGCTGGCACGTCGTCGACAAGGCCAACGGCGGGCTGTCCTCGGCGCGCAACGTCGGCATCGCGCAGTCCCGCGGGCGCTACATCCTGCCGCTCGACGCGGACAACCGGCTGCGTCCGGGGTTCGTCGAAGCCGCTGTGGCAGCGCTCGACAGCGAGCCGCAGGTCGGCGTCGTCTACGGCGACCGGCAGCTGTTCGGCGTCGTCAACAAGCGGCTCCCGGTCGCCGAGTTCGACCTGCCGAGGATGCTGGGCGGCAACTACATCGACGCCTGCGCGATGCACCGTCGGGCGCTGTGGCAAGACGTCGGCCACTACGACGAGGCGATGAGCGGGCTCGAGGACTGGGAGTACTGGCTGCGCGCGAGCCTCCGTGGGTGGCGGTTCCTCCGGCTCGACCGCATCGCGTTCGACTACCGCGTGCGCCCAGGCTCGCTGATCGCGGTGAGTCTGCAGACCGCCAAGCGGCGTGAGCTCATGGGTCGCGTGCTCCACAAGCACGGCGCCACGCTGCACGCCCACACGCCGCGGCTCTTTCGCGCGCCTTCGGCGATGCTCGGGTGGCTGCTGCCACGGTCCTGGCGCGCCCGCCTCGTCCGTGGCGAGACGTCGCTCTTCTGGCGGCCCTTCTGGTGGCTGTTCGGCGCGGGCGGGCTGCTCTCCGCCGACCGCCAGCAGCTCCGCGCGCGTCGCTGAGCGCCGCGGCCCTAGCGGCGGCGGCGGAGCAGGTCGACCAGGATCCCGCGGTCTTCACGGCTCGTGCCGAGCGCGAGGTAGAGCGCGGCCCAGAGGGCGGCTGACCCTGCGGCTGCCGCGATCCACCCCGCGCCTTCGTCCGGTCCGGCCAGGAACTGCTGGACAGCTGTGTAGAGGAGCCAGGCGCAGAC
>CAZTQF010000032.1:0-11688 GCA_964615255.1 uncultured candidatus Brocadiaceae bacterium
GGCCGCGGTACTGGCCGGTCGCGCTGACGAAGATCACGATCTGGTCCTGGAAGGTCGCCGGCAGCGCCTTCTCGAAGATCTTGCTCAGGCCCTCCTGGTCGTCCTGCATCTGCAGGTCGTGCAGCAAGAACTTCATCAGGTCGCAGTGACCCGGGTAGCGCATCGTCTTGTAGTTGACGTTCTTGACCTTGTCCTTGAGCGTGATCGCGAGCGTGCCGAGGCCGCCCGAGGTGTTGAACGCCTCGTATTCGACGCCGTCGATCGTGATGTGCTCGAGCTGCTCCATCGGCGGCACCGCGGTCAGCTCACCGTTCTCTACCGACTCGCACGGGTTGCAGTACTCGTTGATCAGCCCCTCGGTCGACCAGGTCAGGTTGTACTGCAGGCGGTTGGACGGAAACCGCGGCAGCGCGCCGACCCGCAGGCGCAGGTCGCTGACTTCGGTCATCGACTGCATCAGGTGGTTGGCCGTGATCGTGATGAAGCCCGGCGCGAGGCCGCACTGCGGCGCGAACAGCGAGCCGCTGCCCTCGGCCAGCTTCTTGACCTGCGAGGTCACCTCGACGTCCTCGGTCAGGTCGAAGTAGTGCACGCCGTGCGCCTTGGCGCGCTCGGCGATGTTCAGGTTGCAGTGGTAGGGCGCGCAGCTGATCACGGCCCAGGCGCCCTTGAGGATCGCCTCGACGGAGGCGGCGTCCGAGAAGTCGACGACCTGGCCGTCGACGCCCTCGAACTGCTTCTTCACGTGGTCGATCGCCGCCTGCGAGGCGTCGCCGATGCGGACGTTGTAGGAGCCGCACTGCGACATGAAGTGGCAGACCATGCGGCCGATCTTGCCGGCGCCGAGGATGACGAGTTCTTTCATGAGAGGTGCAGAGGTCGGGTTCGCGGAAGGGGCCGGGGCGCTGCAGCGCGGCGTTCTCGGCCGAGCATTGTTGGCCCCTGCGCGCGTCGGTCAAGGGGCGACAGGGAGTTGTGCGCGCCCGCCGCGCGGCGGCGCCGGGGGGCGCGCGCTCAGCAGTAGCCGTAGCGGGCGAGGTCGAGGTTGCAGAGCGCTGCGAGCCGCGCGTTGCTCTCGCCGAACCGGTCGCCGACCCGGGCTTCGATCTTGGCCCGCAAATGCTCCAGCAGGCGGGCGTCGCGCGCGCGGCTGCCGAGCTTGGACAGCAGGCGGAAGCCTGCATTGGCGGCGGCTCGGGTGAGCGGGGTGCACCACGGCGAGTAGTCGTTGACCGACGCGCAGAAGCGGAACCGGTTGAGCCAGCGCAGCGAGTAGGCAGCGCCGGGCCGCAGGTTGGCGTTTTCGCGGACGCGCAGGCTCGACTCCGGAACGCGGATGGTGCGGCCGGTGATGCGCTCCAGGCGGTCCAGGAACGCGCGCGGGGACGCGGCGAACAGCTCGTAGGGCAGCACGTGGACCCGCTCCGCACCCCACAGCGCGCGGTACCGCTCGACCAGCAGCAGGTAGTCGAGGTTCGCGAACGAGAACCCGGGGATCCGTCGGTCGTAGCGGTCGAGCATGTAGGTCTCGAGTGAGCGCGTGCCGCCGATCGAGAGGTACTGGAAGTAGCATGACAGGGTCATCGCCTTTTGCTCGCGGATGACGATCAGCACGTCGGCTCCCGGGAAGCTGGCGTGGAGCGCTGTCGCGATGCGGGCGGCGTCGAAGCCGCCCGCGTGCGGGTTGCCGGAGAGCCGCTCGTCGGAGAGCACGGGCGTGCCCGGCATCCCGCGCGTCGCCTGCAGCGTCGCCTGGAGCGCGTCCGCGACGGCGGTCTGGTTGTCGTCGAACGGGGACAGCAACCCCTCGTCCGCGGCCCGGACGAAGTGGTTCGCGAGTTCACGCGGGTGGCCGGCTCTCGGCGTGAGGACGTGGAACGCGTCGTTGTCGGCGGCGAAGAACACGTGCTTTTGCAGCCACGTCGTCGCCGTCTTGTGATAGCCGATGTGCAGCAGCATGTGCGCGCGTCGCGTCGATCCCGCGTCGCGACGGGCGAATGGTATGGTGGCCTGCATGATGCGACAAGCGACGCGGTGGCTGCCTCAGGTCTCGGGTCGCTGCAATGCGCGCGGGCCGGCAGTAGCCTTGGCGCCACGCTTCGCTTCGGTTCTGCCGCCCCCAGCAACCTGACATGCCAGTCTCCCACGGGTTGAGGTGCCTGTTCGTCCACGTGCCCCGGACCGGCGGCACGTCGATCGAGGCGGCGCTCGGGATGGCCGGCGACGTCGAGGTCGAGGACGAGGAGCGGCTGTTCGGCAGGATCTGCTCCGCGCGCTACCGCGCGCTCGACCTGGGCAGTGACTACTTGCAGCACCTGACCCTCCGCGAGCTCCGCTCGCTGCCGTCTGCTGCGCGCTGCCGCGGCTACTTCACGTTCGCGGTCGTGCGCAACCCTTGGGAGCGCGTCGTCTCGGTCTACGCGCGCCTCGTCGCCGGCGAGGCCGGCGCGCTCGCTGCGCGCCTGGGCGTCGACGACCCCGGGACCTTGTCCTTCCCGGCGTTCCTTGACGTCGCCGAAGGGTGCGGGCACGCGCACCTCGCGCCGCAGCTCGACTTCCTGCTGGACGACGCGGGCGAGGTCGGGGTCGACCTCGTCGGGCGCTTCGAGCGGCTCGACGCGACCTTCGACGAGGTGCGGCGGCGCCTCGGCCGTCCCGAGCTGGCGTTGCCGCACCAGAACCGCTCGGCGCACCGTCACTACAGCAGCTACTACGACGCGGCGACGCGCGAGCGGGTCGCTCGCATGTACGCGCGCGACATCGAGGCGTTCGGCTACGCGTTCGAGGACGCCGCCCGCGACGAACAGGGCTACCTGTATGCCGCCTGCGGCGAGCGGTTCGTCGCAGAGGCGCGCGCGTCGGCGCGCAGCCTGCGCAGGGTCGAGCCGGGCGCGCAGGTCACGCTGCTGACCGATCGCGGCGTCCAGCCCGGCGAGTTCGACCGGGTGGTGGTGCGCCCGGTCGAGCCGGTCACCATCCGGCGTCGAAAGGTCGACTGGGACGAGGCCTCGCTCCGGGCCTTCGCGTGGCGCGCCCGCCACATGTACGACGCGTCACCCTACGCGCGCACGGTCTACGTCGACTCGGACACCCACTTCCTCGACAGCTTCGCGCCCGTGTTCGCCATGCTCGGGCACTTCGACCTCTGCATGGCTGCCGCGCCGATGGACGATGTCGAGCCCCGCGTGGGCGACGGGCGGCTGACCGGCTGCACGCCGCTGAACTGCGGCGTGATCGCGTTTCGTCGCGGCGCTGAGGTGCAGGCGCTGCTGCGCACGTGGCACCAGACCTACGTCGACAAGCTCGCGACCGGCGCGACGCTCGACGGGCGCTTCGAAGGCGACCAAGCCTCGTTCGTGGAGGCGTGGCTCCGCTCGCCGGCGAAGATCTACACCCTGCCGCCGGTCTGGAACTTTCGCGTGCCTTTCCCGGCGACGCTGAACGGCGCGGTCCGCCTCGTGCACGGCCGACACCGAGACTACGCGTGGCTCGCGCGGCGACTCAACCGGGACACCTCGATCCGGTCCTGGTGCCCGCGCACGCAGCGCTGCCGACCTCATCGCGCCTCGCTCTGGGCGCGGGTGCGCGCGCGGCTGCTCGGAGGCCGGCGAGGATGACGGCCGCGCCGGAGCGATGGCCCGTGGACGGTTGGACCCGGGTCCGCCTGCGCTGGCAGGCGCGATGGGCGTCGCTGGCTGCCGGCCGCCGCGCCAAAGACGCGCGGCGCTTCCACGCGTTCGCGGTCGGCCTGCCGCGCAGCGGCACCCACTCGCTCGCAGAGATGTTCCAGGGCCAGTTCCGCGCGGCCCACGAACCGGCGCTCGTCGACAGCCTCGCCCACACCATGAGCTGGAACCGCGGCGAGCAGCCAGCAGCGCGCATGCGCGCGCTGCTGCGCTGGCGGGACCGTCGGCTCGGGCTCGAGCTCGAGGCCGCGCACTACCTGCACCACGTCGCGCCGCTGCTCGTCGAGGAGTTTCCGGCGGCGCGCTTCGTGCTGACGCTACGCGAACCGGTCAGCTGGCTTGAATCCGAGATCAACCAGAACCTGCGCGCGGCGGAGTTCCCGTTCTGGCGGGCGCTCGCGCACCAGCGCTACGGGCGCTACGGCGCAGCGCTCCCCGCCGCCGAGCGCGGCCTCGCCGACGCGGGCTGCGCGCACGCGATCGCCGCCCACCTCCACTACTGGCGAGATCACATCGAAGGCGTGCTGGCGGCGGTGCCCAACGACCGCTTGCTCGTCGTGCGCACGGACCAACTCGACGAGCGCGCGCCCGAGCTCGCGGCGTTCCTCGGCGTCGCCCCCGACCTCCTCGACCGCTCGCGGTCGCGGGCGGGTGCCGGCGGCCCCCGGCGGATCGACCTGCGAGCTTTGGTCGACCCCGACCACCTGGCGCGTGAGGTCGAACGCCACTGCGCCGATCTGCTCACCCGCTGGTTTCCGGAGCGCGCGTGACGGGGTGCGTCGCATGAGCCGGTTCGTGGCGGTCGCGCTGCCAGACTACGGCCACCTGTTGCCGATGCTGGCGGTGATGACCGAGCTGCGCGCGCGGGGACACGAGGTCTCTGTGGTCACGGTCGTAGACCGCGCCGGCGTCGTGCGGGACTGGGGGTGTGAGCCGGAGCTGCTGGCGCAAGAGCTGCTTCCTGCGGGCTGGCTCCGAGCGGTCGACGCCGGCCGCGCCGGGCTCGCGGGCGATGCCCTGAACCGCCACAACCTCCGCGCCTTCACCGAGACCCTGGCGTGCGCCGTGCTCGCGGACCTGCCGCGCATCCTCGCGGAGCGCGCTCCGGATGCCGTCGTCGTCGATCCCTATTGCTACGGCGCGGCGAGCGTCGCGGCCGCTGCAGGCATACCCACCGTCGGCCTCGAGGGCGCGTTGGGGACCGAACTCGTGGTCGGGGTCCGCGACCCGTTCGCCCCCTGGCGGCATCAGGAGCGGCCGCCGTCGCGCCTGCAGCGGGCCGTGACCGCGGTGTTCGGCTCGGGGCGCGACCGCGCGATGCGGCGGGTCCGGGGCGAGCTCAACCGCTGGCGCCGCGCGCGCGGGCTCTGGCCGCTGACGTCGGTCTACGCCGAGTGCGACGAGCTGGTGCGCCTGCGGCCGCAGCCGCAGTCGTTCGAGCCGCCCGGCTATGTCGACCACGGCCGCGTGGTGCACTGCGGCGCCTTCGTGCCGTCGCGGCGGCCGGCGCCAGGCGACTTCCCCTGGGACCGGCTCGACGAGCGCCCCGTCGCCTACGCCTCGCTCGGCACCATCGCCGCGGACCGCCCCGCGGTGTTCCGCGCGGTCGCCGCTTGCTGCGCGGAGCGCTCGGTTCGTCTGGTCATCGGCCTGGGTGGACGCGCCGACGCGCTGCGCGGTGCCGCGCTGCCGGGAGACCCGCTGGTCGTGCCGTGGGCTCCGCAGCTGGAGCTGCTCGAGCGCGCGGCGGTCTGCTTCACGCACGCCGGCCTCAACACGACCCTCGAGGCGCTTTGGCACGGCGTGCCGGTGCTGGCGATGCCGACGGGCTTCGACCAGCCCGGGGTCGCGCGGCGCGTGCAGCTCGCGGGTTGCGGACTCGTCGTGCCGCCCGAAGATGCGGACCCTGCGCGGCTCGGCGCTGCGCTCGGGCGCCTGCTCGAGGAGCCGAGCTTCGCGGCGGCGGCTTCGCGTCTGGGGGACGAGATGCGCGCCGCTCGCGGCGTCGAGCGGGCCGCGGACCTCATCGAACAAGGAACCTGACGGACCGCGCCGCTCAGGGCCGTGTCCAGGCGAACTCGCGGCCGAGGAGCTCATAGAGCTGCTGGTTGTGCGGCTCGAACCACGCCGCGAGCCGCGCCCGCAGCGAAGCGTCGAGCGGCGTTTCGTCGCCGCCGGCGTTGTGGCGCGCGAACGCAGGCGGCTGCCAAGCGGGCAGCCCCAGGAAGTCGAGCACGCGCCGGTAGACGCCATCGGCGTCGCGGGCAAGCTCGTCGTTCTCCAGGATCAGCAGCTGCTCGCGGGGGAACCGCGCGAACCACGCCCGCAGCTGTTCGGCGTACAGGCCGCGGTGCAAGTACGAGTGGTGGCGGTGCGCGAAGCTCGCGTAGCGGGCGTCGGCCTGGATGCGCGAGAGCTCGCCTTCGAGGCGCTGAGGCTCCCGCTCGATCGCCTCCTCGAAGGTCGCGCAGTCCTCGGCGTCGAGGCGGCGGTTGTGCAGGTAGTGCGAGTGGGCGCGCGTGACCGGGTCACGCACGATCACGATCATGCGCACGCCGGGGAGCAAGTCGTGGACCCTGCTCGGGACGTCGGGGTGGGACAGGTAGTAGGGGCTGGCCTCTCCCGTCACCGCCTTGGAGCGGGCGCGCAGGCCACGCGCCGAGAGCTGCAGCCGCAGCGGAAAGTTGGCGCGGTACCATCGTTCTCCGCGCCAGGACTGCAGATCGAAGAAGTGGACCTCCTTGGAGAGCGGCGGCAGGACCGCAGGGTGCAGTTCGAGGTAGCGCTGGAGCGAGGTGGTCCCGGCCTTCTGCGCGCCGAGGATCAAGTAGTCGGGCAGCGCCCGCGACGCGGCTGTGAGCCGGCGGAAGCAGCGCGGGGGGGCAGCGAGAAACGACGGCTCAGCCGCCGGCGTACGCTTCTTGGCGCTGCTCGTGGCCTGTGCGCCGGGGCGCGGTGGAGTCGTTCTTGCGGTCACGAGGGGGTTCACAGGGGGTGCTCGTCACCGCCAGCCAGCGCCGCTCCTGCGGCGTGACCGGCGCTGCTCCGGGCGACGCGCCGCGGCGGGGCGGCGGGCTACTGCTTTCGGCCGACGACGATCGAGATCCAGGCCTCGTCCATGTCGCCGACCTCCTTGCGGCGGAAGATGCCGTTGCCGGTCATCGTCTTCTGATCCGTGCCTTCCCACAGCACGTGGACGTCGTCGAAGCCGGCCTCCACGAACAGCTCGCGGAGCTCGGCGAGCGTCCACAGGCGCCAGTCGTAGACGAAGGCGTTCTTCATCATCGTGCCGTCGGAGAACTCGAAGTGGATGGCGCAGACGAAGCGGTGGCTGATCGGGTCGTAGGACCGCTGCTCCCAGTGGTACTTGAAGCCCTGCTTCTTGGTGACGTCGGTCTTGGCCTGCATGACGTCCGGGCCGCCGAGCGCGTCCATGTAGAAGACGCCGCCGGGCTTCAGCGAGCGGTAGACGGTCTTGATGTAGGCGCCGAGCGCTTGGCGCGTCGTGAACACCTGGTAGCTGAAGTTCAGCGCGAGCACGCAGTCGACCTTGGGGGACGTGACCTCGAGCACGTTCTTCTCCAGCAGCTGAAGGCGCTGCTGCTGCTCTTGGTCGAGCAGCGTCTGGACGTTGTGCTTGATGCCCCAGTCGAGGGTCGGCCGGTGCAGGTCGACGCCGACGGCGGTGTTGTTCCTGTGGTTCCTGACGTGGTGGCAGGCCAGCACCGCGGTGCCGCAGAAGTCCTCGCGCAGCGCGCGCAGGTCCCTGCCCGTGTACTTCTTGAACCAGCGCGCGTAGGTCTTGGAGTCGAGCTCCGGCGCCTGGACCGACAGCTGGTAGAGGACGTGCTTGTCGGCCGTGCGCGCCGTCAGCGGCTTCTTCTTCGGCTTCTTCTTGGCCGCGGTGGCCTTGTTCTTCTTGGACTGCCGCGCGGGCTTGGACTGCTGCGTCGATGCCATGCGCTGGTGTTACCCCACGCCGCGCCGTGACTCCACCGTGCTTTCGCGCGGCGCGCTCAGCGCCGCTCGCCGACGGTGCAGTAGGCCGCGCCCGCGCGCGTCGGGTGCGCTCGCTGAGGTGAGCGATCGATGGCCCAGGGGCCGACCATTCGGTCGCAGTCGAGCAGCAGCACCGCGTCGCCGTCCGCGGCGTGCTTCTTCGCCGGCGTGAAGCGGTCGCCTAGGTAGCGAGCCGTGTTCGAGAGGCGCACCTCGTCGATCTTCCCGGAGAAGTGCGACGTCGGCTGGCCGCTGCGGTCGACGTCGGCGCCGATCATGAGCGGCAGCTTGTTGCGGGTCCGGCGGCCGCTGCCGGCCGTCCGGGCGACGACTTGGCCGTCGAGGTAGACGCGCACCTCCTCGCCGTCGAAGACGCCTGCCACGTGGTGCCACACGCCGGGCTTCAGCCCCGCCGACGGCGCGCGCGCGGTGACGTAGGAGCCGTCGAGGTGCACCGAGAAGTCGAGCACGCCGTCGCTGCAGAAGATGCCGAACTCGCTGCTCTCGGTCTTGGCCAGCATGCCGCGGCGGCCGCTGAAGTCGTCGCCGTTGCACCAGCACTCGAGCGTGAGCGGGCCGTCCGGGAGCTTCACCGCGCGGTGCTCGAGCTGCAGGCAGCTGCTGCCGTCGAGCACCAGCACGCCGTCGTGCTGCGCCTCGAGCTCTTGGAGGCCTGCGGGCGGCGGCAGCGGCACGGACATGCTGCGGGTCGGGAGGCCGACGCGGCGCTGCTTGGCCAGGTAGTCGCAGCGGATCTCCATGTGGGGCAGGGCGAACGGCGCCGCCGTCGCCTCGCGCCGGATCGCGAACGTGGTCGAGCCCGTGCTCTTGGGCGGCACGACGAGGTGCTGGTGGTCGGGTCCGAAGGTCCAGGGCAGCCCGTCCTGCGGGATGACCTCGAGCTCGATCGCGCGGGCGCCGACGTTCTGGAACTCGAGGGTCGCGACCGCGTCGACGGCGCCGTCCTTCGAGATCGCAGGCCCGTCGAAGGCGGCTACCAGCGAGGCGACGCGGGGCTTGAGGCTGCGGTGTACGCGCAGCGCGTCTCTGGCCATCTCGTCGCTGATCGCCTGCGGATCCATCACGCCGCCGACCGGGACCGCGGCGACCTTGACGCCGCCGGGGCGCACCGTCACGACGTGATACTGGTGCAGGTAGCCGGCGTCAGGTGCCTCCATGCCCAGGTGCGCGCCGACGGACGCGACGGTGTAGTACTCGATGCCGTCGCGGACCCCGCTGAAGCCCATGTAGTGGATGTGCCCCGCGAACACCGCGCGGACGTTGTCGTTCGCCGCCAGCGCCTGGTGCACCTTCTGCCAGTCGTCGCCGTACTGGCTCAGCCAGCGCGGGTGGTGCAGGAACACGAACACGTGCTGCGCTGACTTCGCGGTCTGCAGCGTCTGCTTGAGCCACGTGAACTGCTCCTCGCTCATGCGCTGGCAGTCGGGCTTGCTGAAGTTCTTCTCGCCGGTCTCGGGGTTGCCCTCGTCCGAGTAGAGCACGATGAACCAGCTGTTCTTGTGCTTGACCGCGTACCAAAGCGGGCCGAAGACCTGCTCGTAGTGCCCCTCGTGCTCGCCCGCTGGCTTGCCGGGGCCGCGCCAGTAGACGTCGTGGTTGCCGGCGACGGGGAACCACGGCATCCGCAGTCTGCCCATCGACTCGCGGTACTCCGCGGCCTGCTCCATCCAGGGCTCGGTCGTGTTGTAGCCGTTGATGAGGTCGCCGACGGTCAGCACCAGGTCGGGGTCGAGCAGGTTGGTGTCCTTCACCGCCTGGTCGAGCACCTTGATGCCCTCGACCGGCCCGCCCGTGCGGTCGCCGAAGACGACGAACCCGAACGCGTCCTCCTCCTTGGGCAGCTTCAGCAGCTGGGCGCCGGTGGGCCGGTTGGTGACGACGCGCGGGTTCTGCGCGAGGGCGGCGCCGCAGCACGCGAGCGTCAGGCAGAGTGTGCGTAGCAACATGGCAGTCAGCTTGGCGAGCCCGCAGCGGCTGGGGAAGCCGTAGATCGAGAACATCGCGCGCGCGCCGCGTAACATCTCTCGGGACGCCGCCGCAGGCGGAGATTGGCTGCTTCTTCACGATTCATGAGCGCATCGGGACAAGTCGGCGCCGGGCCGCGGGTCGGGATCGTCGGCGCCGGCCGCACGCGGCAGGGCCTCGGGCCGTTCCTGGCGCACTGGTTCGAGCGTGGGGGCGCGCAGGTCCACGGCGTCTCCGGCCGCGACGCGGGCCGCGCGCGCGCCGCAGCGGCGGCGTTGGCGATGAAGCTTGGGCATGACGTGCGGGCGTATCCCGACGCGGGCGCGCTGGCGCGAAGCGTCGACCTGTTGGTCGTGGCCTGTCCGGTCGAAGGCCACCTCGCGGGGCTCGACGCGGCGCTCGCCGCGGGCGTGCCGTGCCTGTGCGAGAAGCCTCTCACCTCGTGGCGCGACGCCGAGGCCGGGCTGGAGCGCGTCGCCGCGTTTCGCCGCCGCGGGCTGCTGCTCGCGGAGAACTGCCAGTGGCCGTTCGCGCTGCCGGCGCTCGACGCCCTGCACCCCGACGCCCTTGCATCCGATATCTGCTCGCTGGAGATGCGCCTCTCGCCTGCGCAGCCAGGCCGCGCGATGGTCGAGGACTCGCTCTCCCACGTGCTCAGCCTGCTGCAGGCGCTGGTGCCGCTGCCGCCCGAGGCGCGCGTGCGCGATGTGACGCGACAGGACGGCCGCGACGACGCCGCGCGCGACGTCGCGCGGTTTCGGGTGGTCGCGGGCGCGCGCAGCATCGACGTCGCGCTGCACCTCGAGGTGTGCCCCGAGCAGCCGCGGCCCGCCTGGTTTGCGGTCGACGGCGTGCGCCTCGACCGGCAGATCGACGACGACTACGAGATCTCGTTTCGCGCCGCCGATGGCCGCGCTGCAAAGGTCGAAGACCCGCTGGCAGCGCTCGTGTATGGTCTGCTCGACGACCTCTCCCGCGACGACCGTGCCCGAACCGAATCCCTCGCCGACGCCCTCGCCCTCCGGCTCCGACTCTACGCCGGCGTGCTCGGTGGACTCGAGCGACGCGCGCGGACGTGACGGCTCCGGCGCCCCCGGCGGCGGCGCGGTGGAGCAGGTGCACGACTTCGCGGGCAAGCTGCAGCAGCCGAGCCTGTGGCCGAAGGTGGTCGACTACGTGCGCTGGCAGCGCGCTCTGCGCGCGGCCGCGGCGGCGGGCGACGACGCCCCGCCGATGCCCGACCTCGCGCCGCTGTCGATCAACCTCGACCTCACGACCGCGTGCAACTACGCGTGCGACCACTGCATCGACTGGGACATCCTCAACAGTCGGGAGAAGCACGAGGACGACCAGCTCCGCGCGTCGATCGCCCGCATGGCCGCGCGCGGCCTGCGCAGCGTCATCCTGATCGGCGGCGGTGAGCCGACGCTCTACCCGGGCTTCGTCGACTTCGTGCGGTTCCTCAAGGAGCTCGGCCTGTCGGTCTCGGTGGTGACCAACGGCAGCCGGGGGGACCGCATCCTGCGGGCCGCGTCGCTGTTCACCCGAGGAGACTGGGTCCGGCTGTCGCTCGACGCCGGCAGCAACGACACGTTCGTGCGCATGCACAACCCCGCCAAGAAGTCGCTCAGCCTGGACGAGATCTGCAGCTGGATCCCCAAGATCAAGGCGGCCAACCCGGCGCTGAACGTGGGCTTCTCGTTCGTCATCACGTGGGTCGGCGGCAGCCGCGGCGACGTCCAGGTGGTCGAGAACATCCACGAGATGGTCGCGGCAGCCGCGCGCGCGTCCGAGGCAGGCTTCGACTACATCTCGTTCAAGCCGTTCCTGGAGCGGCAGGACGACGGCGCGGAGGTCATGGACCCCGCCAAGTCCGAGGCCGACCTGCGCGCCGTCGTCGCCAGGATCCAGCAGAACCTCACCGACGCGCGGGCGGTCGTCCGCGAGGGCTTCCGGGTGCTCGCGAGCACCAACCTGCGGGTGCTGATGAGCGGGACGTGGCGCGACTACACGGAGC
>CAZTQF010000033.1:0-11613 GCA_964615255.1 uncultured candidatus Brocadiaceae bacterium
CGAACTCGTGCAGGTTGGCGATCGTCGCGCTCAGGCCGACGAAGCGGACGTGGTCGGGCGCGAAGATCAGGCTCTCTTCCCAGACGGTGCCGCGGTCGACGTCGTCGACGAAGTGCACCTCGTCGAAGATCGCGAAGTCCGTGTCCTGGAACCGCTTCGGGTCCTCGAAGACCGCGTTCCGGAAGATCTCGGTGGTCATGATGACCAGCGGCGCGTCAGGGTCGAGCGTCAGGTCCCCGGTCATCAGGCCGACCCGGAGGCCCTCCTCCTTGAAGTCGCGGAACTTCTGGTTGCTGAGCGCCTTGATCGGGCTGGTGTAGATCGCGCGCTTGCCCTGCCGCACCGCGTGCTCGATCGCATACTCGGCGACCAGCGTCTTGCCGGCGCCCGTGGGGGCCGCCAGCAGCACGTTGTGGCCAGCCTCGATCGCCGCCGCGGCCTCGACCTGGAACGGGTTGAGCGTGTAGCCCTTGAACTCGACGGGCTTCGTCTGGCGGGTTGGCACGGGCAGGCAGCATGGCACACGAGCGCAGTCGTTGGAAACACGCAGGTCTCTTGGCGAGTCCACACCGATGTGGATCGTTCCCCACACCGCGCCGCTGATCTGCGCGGAGCGCGCTCTGGTTTGCTCGTGGCCCGGTCGCTATGCTCCGCCTAGTTCCGTCAGTCAGCGGGACATTTCGCAGGCAGGCGCGCCCCGACATCCTCGGTTCGCGACTGCTCCGGTCCACAAGCGGTGGGGGTCACCACCGCTCCTCCCTCAAGCGCGCCGCAGCAACGCGGCGAATTGGAGCCTTTCCATGGAAACCAAGCCCGAAGTCAACGTCGGCAAGTTCGTCGGTCGTCACCTGTCGCAGATCAAGATCCTCACCCGCCTGCTCGACCACGAGCTGGACGCCACCAAGGGCGCGCGCGAGATCACCCTCGACCGCGGCCTGGTCGAGAACATCATCGACGCGCTGGAGATCTTCACGGACGACTGTGAGGGCGTCAGCGGTGGCTCCACCGAGCGCGCCGCCAAGGGCGAGCAGAAGCCGGTCGTCGCCCGCCTGAACTGACCGTCGCCGCCCGCGCCGCGGGCTGCGCTCTCGTGCTCGCCTCGGCGGAGCCGCCGAGCCCTGGCAGATGAGTTCGACCACGTCCTCTTGGGCGGTCCGCGTCTTCGTGCTCGGTGCGTTCGCGGCGACCGTCTGGTTCTTCGGCCCGCGCGCGGCAGAGGTGCTCGCGGCGCGGTTCGAAGGTGCCTCTCGCCCTGGCCCGATGGTGCGCCTGGACGAAGTCGGCTTCGTGGAGCGGCCCCGCTGGATGAGCGACGAGATGCTGCTCTCGTTCAGCGAGACGGTGTCCCCTTGGCTCTCCGGTGAGGTCGGCATCCTCGACGAGGCGACGGCCGCCCGGCTGCGCGACGGCCTCGTCTCGACCCCGTGGGTCCGCAGCGTGCGCATCGAGCGGGTCTTCCCCGACCGTTTCCGGCTGCAGCTCGACCTTCGCAGGCCGTCGATCGCGGTGCACGCCGGTGACGACCAGCCGCTGTGTCTGCTCGACGAGGCGGGCGTGATGCTGCCCTGGTCCGCGTCGAGCCTGCCGATCGTTCGCCTATATCGCGACGGCGGCAGCCCGATCATGGCGGTCTCGTTCGGGGAGCGCGCGCTGGAGCGCCGGGCCCTCGTCGCGGCGGCGGTCGTCTCCGAGTGGCGCCGAGAGGTCGAACCGCTGGTCAAGGGCTGCCCCGAGCTGCTCGAGGTCGACGCGACCAACCTCGGCGAGCAGTGGGTCGTCGGCGTGCAGTACCCCGAGGTCCGCGTCGTGCTCGCGCGGCAGGACCGAGAGCCGGTCAGCTTCGCCTACGGCAGGCCACCCGACAGCGCGCTGCCGCGCGTACCGGCGCGCACCAAGGCGCTCGTGCTCGACAACATCGTCCGGGACTTCCCCGGGCTCGAGGGCCTGACCGCGGGTGACCTGCGGCTGTCGCGGCGCTGGAAGGACTACCTGCAGCCGCGCGATCCCCGGCTGCCCGACCCGATCCGCTCGTGGCGCCGACTCGACCAGGAGCTGCCGCCTCCGAGCGCCGACGAGCGCGGGCGCGACTAGCGGCAGGCGGCGCGGACGTCCTCGACGAGCCGCGCGATGGAGAAGCCGCCGTCCTTGGTGCAGCCGAGCCGCACCACGACCAGCTCGTCGCTCGGGACCACGACCACATACTGGCCCTCGTGTCCGTCCATGGAGAAGACGTCTCTAGGGAGGGTCGGCCACCGGCGCGCGCGCGGCCCCTCGCCGTCGGGGTCGCGGTTGAGCCAGAGGTGCCAGCCGTAGCGTCCTTCGCTGGGCGGTGACGCCTCCCGCGAGGTGGAGCGCGCGACCCAGCCCTCTGGCAGGACGCGGTCTCCGAACATGACGCCGTCTTGGAGATAGAGCAGGCCCAGCCTCGCCCAGTCCCGCGCCGAGGCGTAGCCGTACGAGCTGCCGACGAAGGTCCCGCTGGGGTCCGTCTCGATCAGCGCCGTGTGCATGCCCAGCCGCTGGAAGAACCGCGCAGGCATCTGCCAGTAGGCGCGGCGGCCGACGTAGGCGCTGCGCAGCTCGCGGCACAGCAGGTTGGTCGCGCCGCTGGCGTATTGAAAGCTGGCGCCGGGCGCTGCCGCCGCCGGCTGCTGCGCGTAGGCCGCGGCGTGATCGCGCCGGAACAGCAGCATCTGCAGCGCGTCGGAGGACGCGTCGGTGTAGTCCTCGCGCCAGCGCAAGCCGGCGCTCATCGCCAGCAGGTGGCGGTTGCGGACCCCCGCGCGCGGGTCGCCTTCTTCTCGCCACGCGGAGACCGTCGGTCGCGCGTCGACGTCGAAGGCGCCGCGGGCGACGTGCGCGCCGATCAGCGCGTTGGTGAGGCTCTTGGTCATCGACCAGCCCGGAAGGGGCGTCTGCGCGTCGACGCCGTCGCCGTAGCGCTCGGCGACGAGCTGCCCGCGGCGGACGACCGCGACGGCCCGCGTGAACACGGGCTGCTTTGGGTTTGGCTCCTCGAACGCCGCGTCGAGCGCCGCGGCGAGCGCCGCGGCGAGCGCCGCTGCGTCGACGTGCTGCGCTGTCGCCGCCGCGCCGTCGCCGCGCGGCCAAGGCGCGTCGGTGCGCGCGGCGAGCAGGTCGAAGGGGGCGAGCGGCCGCGCGTAGCGGCGTCGCTCGGGGTCGACTTCGCCCTGCACCAGTGAGCAGCCGAGGCCCTCGTGGAAGACCGCCGTCGCGCGGCCGACGCCCAGCCGGCACGACACGGCGCGCGCCTCGTAGTCGACGTCCACCTCGAGCAGCGCCCGGATCATGGCGTCGAGCGGTCGCACCGGCGCGAACTCCTGCTCCATGACCGAGTCGAGCGACCTGCCGCTGACGAACAGCGCCGACGCGGTGACCTTGGCGGCGTAGGCGGCGGCGGCCTGCGCCAGCTCCGCGCTCGGGGCCTGCGCCTGCGTCGGCGGAGCGAGCGCGAGCGAGAATGCGGCGACGAGCAGGTGCCGGGCGGGCATGACGTGATGGTAGCGGCTGGTGGTGCGGGTAGGGTCGAAGCCATGCGCGCGCTCCTCCTCGCGGTCCTGTCGGCCAGCTGCTCTGTGCCACCGACAGCGCCTCCGGTCCGGGTCGTCAGAGAGGGGCAGCCCGGGCTGGTGCTGGCCTGCAGCGTCGTCGATGTCGGCCTCGAGCTCTCCGAGGCGCGCTGCGCGACCGCAGACCGGGAGTGGCGCGCGCTCTGCGAGCGGGTCGACGGTCTGCAGGGCGCTGCTCCGGCCTCGGTGGACTTCTTCTCGGAGCGGCTGGTCGTGGTGCCGGTCCCGACGGGCGTCGACATGCAGCAGGTCGAGGTGAGCAGCGAGGAGGGCGTGGACGTCGTGACCCTAGACGTCGCGCCAGCCGAGGACGCGCCGGTGAGGCCGCGCGTCGCGCTGCTGCGGCTGCAGCGTCGCTCATGCCAGCTCGCGGTCGTGCTGCGCGACGACGTGCGCGGCGCCGAGCGGACGCTCGCGGTCTATCCGTCGACCCGGTGAGCGGCGCCTCGACGGGGCTTCAGCGGCACAGTCGCAGCAGCGGTTCGAAGGGCGCCTCTGCGTCCTCCTCCGGCCACTCCAAGTCGGCGAGGCCCTGGCCCCGCGGCGCCAGCACGGCGACGAGCGCCCGCATCTCGGCTTCGCACCCTGCCCCGGCTTCTCGGGCAGCGTCGGCGCAGCCGGTGACGACGAAGGGGGCGTCGCCGGACTCGAGCATTCGGATCGACTCGCGCAGCGCCTCTCCCGGGCGGTGCTCGAGCACCGAGATGCTCACCGTCGGTCCGCGCAGCTGGTAGCGCAGGGCGAGCTCGCCGAGGCACGTGCTGGTGAGGGAGTAGGGGAAGATGCCCGCCTGCACGACGTCGGCGCCGAGGGAGCGCTGGAAGTCGAGGTCGGTGGTCAGCGAGCCGAGCACCGTCTCGACGCAGATCGCGGTCTCTGCGCGCTGCGCCTCCGTCAGCACGTGCAAGAGACCCGCGGCCTCGCAGGCCAGGACCAGCGCGCGGGCCGGGAAGTCGATCCGCCGAAAGGTCGCGTCGGTCTTGCCGGCGACCTTGAACACGGTCTTGCCGGTGCCCGGTGGGTCGGCTTCGAGCTCTGCCCACGTCTTCGACGTTCCGCGGCTGCCGTAGACGCCGGTGCGGTCCATCACGCCGCACGCGAGCACGGAGACGGCGCGCGTCATCGCGAGAACACCATGGCGCCCTGGACGCCGCCGAAGCCGCTCGCGACCTTGAGGGCGTGGCGCGCGCGCGGCAGCTCCCGGAGCGCGCCGCTCACGTTGAGGCGCGGGTCGCAGTCGCTCTCTCGCAGTCCGCGGTTGCCCGGCACCTGGCCGCGCTCGAGCGCCGCGACCGCCAGCAGCGACTCGATGACGCCGGCGGCGCCGAGCGTGTGGCCGGTGTGGCCCTTGCTCCCGAACGCGGGCGGCGTGCCGGCTGCGGTCGAGGACCAGAGGTCGCTGAGTCCGATCGCCTCGCTCTCGTCGTTGGCGCGGGTCCCCGTCGCGTGGAGCTGCAAAACGTCGACCTCGCCGAGCTCGATGCCGGCGTGGGCCACCGCTCGACGGGCCGCCTGCCCGACGCCGCGGCCGTGGTAGTCGGGCCCGGTCACGTGGCAGGCGTCGTTGGCGCCGCCGTAGCCGCTGACGCGCACGCCGATCGACTCCGACTCGTGCGCGGTCAATACGACCGCGCCTGCGCCGTCGCCGAGAGAGACGCCTCTCCTGGCCGCGTCGAACGGCCGGCACGGGTCCGGATCGAGGGCGCCGAGGCCGCCGAAGCCGCGCAGGATGAACTCGTTCACCGCGTCCGCGGCGACGACGACCAGCCGCTCGTGTTCGCCAAGCGAGATGCGGCGCGCGGCCGACGCGATGCCCATGACCCCGGAAGCGCACGCGCACGTCAGCGCCGTCGGGTGCAGGCCGAAGCCGAGCGCTTCGCTCACCAGCGCGCCGAGGCGGATGGGAGAGCCGAGCCCTGCGCCGCGCCCGCAGATCCCGGACATGTCGCCTTTGGTCGTGGCCAGCACCACGCCCATGTCCGCGAGGTCGGGCCGGCCCGCCTCGTCGAGGGCCTCCTCGGTGGCGAGCAGCGCGGCCCGCAGCGGCAGGTCGCGCTCGGGTATCGCCGCTGCGCCGAACGTGCCGGCAGGGAACTCGCCGCAGACGGCGGTGTTGACCTGCACCGCGGCGGTCCGGTCGCGCGGACGCAGGGCCGTTTCGCCGCCGAAGACGCCGTCGCAGAGCGCCCGCACGCCCTGGCCGAAGCCCGTCACGGCGCCGCGTCCGGAGATGTAGACCGGGCGCCTCACGGGAGCTCCTCCGAGCCTAGCCGGATCTCGCGGTTGGTCGCGATCGTGAGCCGATAGCCGAACCAGCCGTTGTCCAGGACCGCGCGCGTCGGCGCAGCCCAGCCGGGCTCTGCCCACTCGTAGGTGACCCGGATGAGGCCTGCGGGCTCGCCGTCGAGCCGCGCGAAGGTGCGCTCGGCGAGCGCGCCGTCCGTCCAGCGTTCGGAGATCTGCTCGCCTTGCCGGGTCGTCGTCCGTTCGCCGGCGGGCAGCGGGCCGTCGAACCAAGGGTAGAGCGCGCGCTGCACGTCCAGCAGGATGAAGCGCGGGGGGACGACCATCTGGTCGGGGATGTTGTTGACCACCTCGATGCCGGCGGGAGTCTGGGTCACCGAGAAGCCGACCGCGCCGACCGGCGACAGCCCGACGACGGTCAGCGCGTCGCCGCGCCGCTGGACGGCCGCAGGAAAGGCGCGCTCCATGTCCTCGCCGTCCGCTCGCCGCCAGCGCGCGGTGACCTGCTGCTGCCACACGGCCTGGGTCGGGAGCGCGGTCGGCTCCAAGAGCGCCCCCGGGTAGTCCGCGCCGGCGAGGCCGCGCGGCCGGAGCGGCTGGCACGCCCCCGCAGTGAGCGAGAGCGCGGCGGCGACGCAGAGCGTACGGTTCGAGCAGATCACGGTGGGTCGGGCGAGGCAGGGGCTGCAGGCGTCGTGGCGGCGCAGACCGACGGCGCGAGCGTCAGGCACAGTAGCACGCCCAAGGCAGATGTCAGGCCGATGTGGTGCAGCGGCGGCTGGGAAGAGAACGACAGCAGGCCGAAGCCGAGGATCGTCGAGGCGCCCGCCAACGTCACCGCCAGCAGCGTGGCCTCGAGCTGCGCGGGATCGCCGCGGTGCTCGGCGAGGAACACCCCGTAGTCGACGCCCATGCTGACGACCATCAGCAGCGCGACGAGCGACAGCATGTTGAGCTCCAGACCGAGCAGCGAGAGCGCGCCCGCCGTGGCCGCGGCGCCGAGCAGCGCGGGCGCGTAGGCCATCAGCGTCGGTCGCAGGCTGCGGTGGCGGATCGCGACGATCCCGAGCACCGCCAAGAGCCCGTAGCACCAGAGCTGCAGCAGCCGCTCCCGGTAGGCTCCGTAGGCGCTGCTCAGGGTCTCTGCGACGTCGATCCATCGTCCGCCCGGGACGTCGGCGAGCGCGTCGCGCAGCGCGGCTTCGTCCTCGAGGCCGTGGAGGAACGTCACGAAGCCGACGCCGCCGCTCCACGTAAAGCGGAACGGGGCCGCCATCGCGTCCAGCGGGCCTGCGGCGAGATCCTGGAACCGGAGCGGCGCTGGCGCGGGCGCAGCCAGGTGTTCGCGCCAGGGCTCGAACGCGGCGGGGACGAACCCGCTCGCGGTGAGCGCGCGGTCGAGCCGCGACAGGAACTGGGCGTCGCTGCGGATGGTGGCGTCGACCGCGCGCTGCGTCTCGGCAGACGGGAGCATGGTCGCGATGCTGCGGAAGCCCGAGAGGCCCCCGCGCTCGACGAGGTCTGCCATGGCCGCGGCCACGCGCTCGTTGCTGACGAGCGCGGACTCGTCGTCGCTGCCCGTCGCGAGGACCAGTCGACGCTGCTCGAACCGCACGACGCGCGCGCGCACGGCCTCGTCCTGCGCCTGCACGGCAGGGTCGATCTTGTTGAGGTCGGCGATGCGGTCGTTCCACCGCAGCTGCGGCAGGCCGAAGGCGGCCAGCAGCAGCGCGCCCGCGATCGGCAGCGCGCGCAGCCGCCGCCGCGCTGAAGGCGCGAACCAGGCCTTGGTGAGCGCCGCCGCGACGTTGGTGGCGACGTGCGTCGGCCGGTCGCCCTTCCGCGCCAGCGCCGGCAGGAACATCCAGGTCGAGAGCGCCGAGGCGGCGACGCCGGTCGTCGCGAAGACCGCGAGCTGTCGGAGGCCGGGAAAGGTCGAGCCGATCAGCGCGGCGAAGCCGGTGATGGTCGTCAGCGCCCCGAGCCCCAGCCCGGGCCAGACCCTGCGCAGCGACGCGCGCGGCGACTCTTCGCCTCGGGCGTGTAGGTGGTGGCAGTGGAAGTGCACCCCGTAGTCGACGCTGACCCCGATCAGCGCGGCGCCGAACGCGAGCGTGAGCCCGTGCACGGACCCAAACCAGAGCAGGCACGCCGCGGTGCCCGTGAGGAACCCCGCGGTCAGAATGGGCAGCACCAGGACCAGCAGGCGCAGGGACCGGAACATCACGAGGAACAGCGCGGTCAGGCCGAGCGCTGAGCCGACGCTCACTCGCTGGATGTCTGCGCGGATGCCGCGCTCGGCGGCGGCCGCGAACAGGTGCGTGCCGCTCTGGTGCAGGCGCAGCTCGCCGTCGAAGCGCGCGTTCGTCCGCGCGAACGCCGCGTCGATGCCCTCGAGCAGCGGCCGCGTCGCGGTCGCGTCCGTCATCGGGACGGTGGTCGTCAGGAACAGCACGGCGCCGTCCTCGGCGTCGGTCACGAAGCGACCCGAGACGAGCTTGAGGCCTGCGCCGCGGCCGGCCATCAGCCGCTCGAACAGCGCCGGGAGGAGCCGCAGCGGGTCCTTTGGGGCCACCTTGGCCAGCAGCGTCGACATCGGCGTCTGGAGGTCGCGCCGCAGACCGGCGATCGAGGCGTCGAGGGCCTCCTGGGTCAACAGCGCCTGCGCGGCGGCGACGCTCGGTGCGGCAAAGGCGACCCGATGTCGCTGATAGGTCTGCCACAGCGCGTCTTCGACGTCTTCGCCGGATCCGGCGACCAGCCGCTCCGTCCCTGCGAGGACCGCAGGCTCTTCGCGCAGGTCGGCTTCGAAGGCCACGCTGGCCGCCGCCGCGGCGCGGGCGTCCGGCGCGTCCACGAGCAGCACCATGGTGCGACTGAGGTCGCCGCCCGCGAGCTCGCGGGCGAGCAGCACGTCGTCGTTGTCCGCGCCCTGCGGCAGGAAGTGCGTGATGTCGGTCGCGACGTCGAGCCGCAGCGCGACGAACGCCGCCAGCGTTGCGAGCAGCGCGGCGCCGAGCGCCAGGTGGCTCCGGTCGCGGTTCACTTGCCTCGCTTCACGGGCGCGACCGGCCGCAGCCCGAAGATCTCTCGCTGCTCCAAAGGCGTGAAGACCCGCCGAGGATCCGCCGCGCGGATCGCGGTGACCGTCCGGTCGCCCGACGGCTCGGTCAGGACGATCTCCGACACCGCGTCGCCGGCGCCGCGCAGCGACAGCGAGCGGAGCATCTTGTCGAGCGGCGGCTTCTTGGGCGTCAGGTCGAGGCGCCAGCCGCCGCCCTGCTCGCCGACGTGCCGGTAGCGCACCACGTAGTGCCGCGCCAACGCCGCCCCGTCGCCGCGGAAGACCTGCATCAAGGAGGTCACGAAGAGCCGCACCCGGTCGCTCTGGCGGAGGTCGATCACCTCGGTGCCGCGGCTGTCGGAGATCTTCAGCTCCCGCTCGCTCACCGAGAGCTTGCTCTTCTCGGGCGCCTCGACCACCCGGACCAGCTGGCCGTCGGCGCCGTCGGGGCCGGTGCGATAGTAGAGCTTGCCGCGGCTGCTCAGCGGGACGGCGAGGAGGCTCAGGTGCTTCTCCTCGGTGTAGCTCGCCGAGAGCCCACGCATCGCGCGGAAGCGCCGGAACAGCGCCGCGACGTCCTTCGGGCGCTCACCCTGCGCAGCTTGCTGGGCGCGAGGGGTCTCGGGCGGCTCGCCCGAGCGCGTCGGGCTGCCCTGCGCGGGCAGGGCGGCGAGGGCCGACGAGAGCGCGAACGCCGCGGCGCTAGGAGACGGGCAGGCGCGCGAGGATGCCATCGGGGGTCGTGGTGTGGAGGTTTCCCTGGACGTCGGTCGTGGCGAGCACGGTCACCGCCCGCGCGCTCCAACGATCTGCGTCCAGGTTGTAGACGTCGTAGGCGACCTTCAGCAGCGGCGAAGCCTGGCGGAACCACGCCGTCACGCGCACGCGTTGGTCGTAGAGGACGGGCGCCATGTAGCGGCAGCTCGCGTCGACGACGAACATCTTGCAGCCCAGTGCCATCATCGCTGGCACCGCGAGGTCGACGCTGCGGAACAGCTCGGTCCGGGCCTGCTCGAGCCACTCGAAGTACCGGCCGTGCCACACGACCGCGAGCGGGTCGCACTGGTGCAGGCCCGCGCGGAAGGTGGTCGAGATCGCGTGGTCGGGCCGCTTGGGCTTGCCGTCAGCGCTCGGCGGCGTCGCCGGCGCTGCGTTCGGGTCCGTCTTGCCAGAAGTCATAGAAGTTGAACCAATTGTAGGGCGCTGAGCGCGCGTAGTGCTCGAGTCGATCGGCGTATCGCTGCACGGCCTCTTGCAGCGCCTGCTGGCGCCCCTTGCGCGGCAAGAGGAGCTGCGCGGCGAACGGTTCGCAGTGCAGCTCATAGCGATTGGGCCGGCGGTAGATGCCGAAGGTCAGGTAGACCGGGCACTTCAGCAAAGACGCCAGCAGGAAGGGGCCAGCGGGGAAGCGCGCGGTACGCCCGAAGAACCGTGCCTCGACGGTGCGGTCGTTGAGCCCGGTGCGATCGCCGAGCAGCGCGACGAAGTCGCCCGCCTCGATCCGTCCGTGCACGCGCGCCATCTGGCCGACGGGGTCGTCGCCGATGTGGATCACCTGCGCGGCGCGCTCCGGGTCGAGCTTCTCGAGGAGCGCGTTGATCATGCGGGCGTTGGCGAAGTGTCCGAGCACCTGGATGCGGACGCGATCCTCCTCGCCGCCGGTGCGCATCGCCTCGAAGCTGCCGAGGTGGCCGCCGAGCAGCACGGCGCCCTGGCCCGACGCGAACTGTCGGGCGATGTGCTCGTGGCCGGTGCGGGTGAACGTGAACGCCCGGCCCTTGCCGGACACGAGCAGCACCCGGTCGAGGGTGACCTGCGCGAACGTGTGGTCGTGGCGGAAGGTCTCCCAGAGGCGCGTTGGGCGCCCGAGCGCGCGCGTCAGCCACGCGCGCGAGGCGCGGACGGCGCGGCGGTCGGTGGCCCGATAGAAGAGCGCGATGACGAACACCAGCGGCTTCATCAGGGTGCGGCCGAGCAGCTGCGCCAGCCGGAAGGTGGCGTGGATCAAGAACACCGTGCCGCGCTCGCGCTGGCTGAGCCACTCTGCTCCGGGTCTTGCGGCTCCGGTTGCCCCCGGCGCGTCGCTCATCCGGTCCTCGCGGGGAACGGCCACAGCTTGCGCAGGGTCCAGCGCACGCAGCCGAGCGTGCAGAGCCGGCTGTGCATCCAGGCGAACCGCAGGTTGTCGCGCAGCGGGCGAAAGTGCGAGATGCCGCCTTCGGCCGCGGACAGGTAGCGTACGGCGACCGGCAGGTTGACCGTCGGGGTGCCTCGCCGAACCAGCTCGACCGCGACCTGGATGTCGAACTCCATGCCCGATCCAAAGGGCAGATCGCAGACCGCGGCGAGCGGGTAGACCCGGAAGCCGATCATCGCGTCGCGGATCTTGTCGCGGCCACCGACCTCGACCGCGACCCAGAAGTCCGTGAGGCCGCGCGCGATCCGTCGCGAGCTCGGCGCCGTCGCGTCGTACTTCGGATAGGCCAGCACCAGCGCGTCCGGGCGCTCGCGCGCGGCCTCGACAAAAG
The DNA here is from genome assembly GCA_964615255.1 of uncultured candidatus Brocadiaceae bacterium. Taxonomy (GTDB): domain Bacteria; phylum Planctomycetota; class UBA1135; order UBA1135; family UBA2386. The sequence goes on from CAZTQF010000033.1 coordinate 11,427, forward strand.
CGGGGATCTGCTCGAGGTCGTGCTGACCGTCGGCGTCGATCTGGAACGCGTGCGTGTAGCCCAGCTCCCTGGCCCTGTGGAATCCGTCCTTGCACGCCGCGCCCTTGCCGCCGTTGGTCGGCCGGTGGATCACCGTCGCGAGGCCCGCCTCGGCGATCGCGGCGCACGCCGCGCGCCCTTCGCTGCC
>CAZTQF010000034.1:0-11476 GCA_964615255.1 uncultured candidatus Brocadiaceae bacterium
CCAAATGCCCGGGATGCGCATCGAGAGCCGCGTCGAGGCCTCCGGCCCCGGCGACTTCGTCATGGCCGGCCGCGGTCGCCTCGGCGGGGGCAAGACCGACGCCGACGGCGTCGCGGTGATCCACGGCCTGCCGGCCGCCGACGCGGTCGTGAAGGTCCGTCACGTAGCGTTCGCGTCGCCGACACCGATCCCGATGCGGCTCCCCGCGTCTGGCGAGGTCACGCAGCGCGTCGTGATGCCCGAGGCCTGCTACATCGACGTCGCGGTCCGCCGCGCCGACGGCGCCGCCGCGGCCGGCGCCCTGGTCGAGCTGGAGTCCGCTGCGCCGACGGCGGGGCCGACGATGGAGCGGGGCAAGGTCGACGCTGCCGGCAGCTACCGGTTTGGACCGCTCCCCGCGGGTCGCTACACGGCCGTCATCGCGCGCGAACCCGAGGTGCGGAGCGGGGCCGGCATGATGATGGTCGTCGGCGGCGGTCGGGAGCGCCTGGAGTCCTCGGCCAAGGAGGTCCTGGCGGTCGCCGGCGCGCCCGCGCAGGTGCTCCTGGAGATGCCCGTGCTCACGCGGCTCACGGGTCGGGTGCTGGGTACAGAGGGTCCGCTTGCAGGCGTCGTCGTAGAGCTCCAGGACGCGGGCGACGAGGCGGGCTTGCCGGGCTTTGGGGGGCGTCAGACGACCAGCGACGGCAGCGGCACCTACGCCTACGCCGAGGTCGAGGCCGGCCGCTACGTGGTCCGCTACGGCAAGCCCGGCGCCGTGGTCAAGGCAGAGGTCGAGGTCGACGTGCCGACAGACACCCCGGAGCTCCGCCAGGACCTCGCGCTGCGCACCGGCTCCGTGCGCGTCGCGGTGCTGACGGAGGAGGACGCCGAACCGGTCGCGCAGGCCGACGTCCGGCTGCTCCGGGGCGGCGTGCAGGACGCGACCGGCAAGCCTCGACGGGCGCAGCGTGTGATGATGGTCTCGGTCACCTCGGACGGATCCGGCGAGAGCTCGAGCACGATGACGTTCGGCAACCAGCGCGTCGTCACCGACGAGGACGGCGTCGCGACCTTCTCCGACGTGCCGGTCGGCGAGTACACGCTCGAGGTCGAGAGCAGCAGGTTCTCGCCCGTGCAGAGGCCCGGCGTCGCCGTCGTCGAGCGGCAGCTCACGGACCTGGGGATCGTCGAGGTCGCGCCGGCCGGGCAGCTCCGGGGCGTCGTCGAAGACCAGGACGGGCAGCGCGTCATGGCGCTCGTGCAGTGTCGTCCGGTCGGCGAGGAGGAGTGGAGCCGGTCGGAGGTGGCGGTGCAGGGCGCCTATCGGGTCCGCGGGATGAAGCCGGGGCGCTACGAGGTCCGCGCGCGGTCGCTGGGGCTGCAGGAGGGCGCGCCGTCGACGCCGGTCGAGGTAGAGGTCGTCGCAGGCAAGACGAAGGTCGCCGACCTGCGCGTCACGAAGTAGCGCGACGAGCGGCCTCGACGGCGCGCGCGCGCGCCTCGTGCAGCGCCGCGCGGAACGCGTCGAGGTCGCTGGGGAACCGCTCGCGCAGGCCCCCCGCGTCGACGCTCGCGCACGCGTCGCGCAGCGTCATCAGGTCGCGCAGCACGCGGTCTCGCACCGCCTCGCCCTCGTCGCCGTGCCCGAGCCGGCCTGCGGCGTCGGCGGCCACAGCGATCGCGAACAGCTCCAGCGGGTAGTCCTTGGCCCGGAAGAAGTCCTCATAGAGCCGCGCGAGCGTCCCGGCCCGCAGCTCTCCGAAGCGGCGCGCCTCGAGGTGGAGTCGCGCGACGTGCTTGCAGAGCGTGGCCGCGCGTTGGTCCATGAGGCCGGGCCAGCGCGCCTGGAGCTGTTCGATGTGCGGCACGCCAGCTGCCTCGTGACCGCGATGGCGCGGCCACGCCGCAGCCGGAGTGTCGGACTTGCCCAGGTCGTGGCACAGGACCGCGAACAGGGTCGCTGCGCGGTCCCGCTCGTCGAGGTGCTCGGTGTGGGCGACGGCCCACTCCAGCGCGAGGACCATGTGCAGCGCCTGGCTGACCTCGGGGTGCCAGCGCTGTGGCCCGGCGGGGCGACCGTCGAACTGCCGCGCGAGCACGTCGGAGATCGTCGCCAGCACGCCGACTTCGTGCAGGTCCAGCAGGCATCGCCCGGGAGACCGCGTCCTGCAGACGACGGCGCGCAGCTCGAGCGCGACGGCCTCTACGGGCAAGCGCAGCAGCAGCGTCGGGGCGAGCGTGTCCTGCAGGCGCCGGATCGCCGCGTCGACGGTGAAGCCGTGCTCGTGCGCCTTGCGGAAGTAGCGCAGCCACCGGATGCCGTGCTCGCGGACGCGCGCGCCCGCGTCGCCGACGGCGACCACCCGGCGCTCGCGGTAGTGTCGCAGCCCGTCGAAGGGGTCGAAGATCTCGCCGTCGGCGACGCGGACGGCGATGGCGCCGATCGTCATGTCGCGCTCGGCGAGGTCGGCGTGGATGCGCTGCTCGATCGGCGCGGCCGCGTCGCCCGCGCGGAAGGTGGTGATCTCGACGCGGAGGTCGCCGATCTTCGCGGCCAGGGTGCCGCGCTCGGCGCTCCCGGTCGTGGTCGGGACCAGGCAGCCGCGCGCCTCCAGGAGCGCGCGGCCCGCGTCGAGTGCCGCCGACCACGCGAGGTCCAGGTCGCTCGGGGCCGGCCCGGCGAGGCCCGCTGCGCGACACGCCGCTTCGAGCGCCTGGGAGCCCACCACGCAGGTCCCCAGCGACGGGTCGGCCAGCCACGGAGCGTGCTGGCGGACGAAGGCTGCGGCGTCCACGGGCTACGCGGCGGCGGCTGTGTCGCCGATCACCTTGAAGGCCAGGAAGCTCGCGTAGCCGAGCGCCATCGCGAGGCCGGCTGGGCGCGCCACGCCCCGCGCGCCTCGCAGCAAGGCGACGAGCACCACCGTCGCGCCGACCGCGACGCCGAGGTCGACGAAGTGCGGCTCGAAGGCGAACGGCTTGAGCAGCCCGGCGCCGCCGAGCACGGCGCCGATGTTGAAGATGTTGCTGCCGATCACGTTGCCGATGCAGATCTCGGGCTGGCCGCGCAGCGCCGCGACCGCCGAGGTCGCGAGCTCGGGCATGCTCGTGCCGATGGCGATCACCGTCAGGCCGACGACGTTGGGGCTCATCCCGCACTGCTCGGCGACGACGGCCGCGCCCTCGACGAGCCAGTCTGCGGAGTAGGCGAGCACGACGAACCCTGCGCTCAGCATCAGCGTGTGCACCAGCCAGCCGCGGGCCGTCGACGGCGCGCGGGCCTCGGTCAGCCCCACGGCGTCGCGCTCGCGGCGCTCGCGCGCCAAGAGCTGGCCGACGAAGACGACCAGGACGGTCAGCATGAGCCCCGCTTGCCAGCGCTCGAGGAAAGCGCCGAAGAACGGCAGGCACAGCAGCGCCGTGAGCAGCGCGAGGAACCCCAGCTCGAACCAGCGCGTGCTGAGCTTGATGGCGCGGATCGACGCGGTGACTCCGACGATCAACAGGATGTTCGCGACGTTGCTGCCCATGACGTTGCCCATCGCGAGGTCGGCGTGGTCGTCGGCGGCGGTCAACGTCACCAGCAGCTCGGGCAGCGACGTGCCGATCGAGACGAGCGTGAGCCCGACGGCCATCTGGCTCATGCCGAGGGTGAGCGCGATCCAGACGGCCCCGCGGACCAGCAGCTCCGCCCCGCCGACGAGTCCGACGAGGCCGACGAGCACGGCCAAGATCGGCATGTCGCTGGCCCAGGTCGAGCCGTGCGCGAGGAGCAGCATGGCCTGATCCTACGCGTGCCCTCCGGCCGCTGCCCGACATTTGCGACGGCGTGATTCGCTCCAGGTCGCCATGGCACCGGCCGATGGAGAGACATGCGCGCGCTGCAGACATCGGCGCTGCTGGGCCTCCTGGTGCTCGGCGGCTGTCTGGAACTCGAACAGACGATCGTGATCTCCGCCGACGGCTCCGGCCGCCAGCGCGTCCGCCTGGAGACCGACGAACAGATGCTCCGAGAGCTGCAGCGCCGCCAGCCAGCCGCGCAGCTGGGAGCTGGGGATCCGACCGCGTTGTTCTCCGAGGAGAAGACCCGCGCCGAGCTGCGCGCGGCGGGCATGGAGCTGACCGAACACGCTGCCAGCCGAGCCGCCGGGCGGCGGTCGGTCGAGCTCAGCGCGAGCTTCGCGGACTTCGAGGTGCTGCGGCGCAGTCCGCTCTGCGGCTCGGCCGCCGAGTGGGAGCTCGTGGCCGGGCCCAAGCCCGGGTTGGCCAAGCTGACCCTCTACCCGCAGGGCAAGGCGGCCTGGCAACAGGCGCGCAAGAAGGCGGCCGACCTCAAGGGCCGTCCGGACCCGCTCCTCGTGGACTACTTCGCCAAGCAGCGCGCCAAGCTGCGCGGCCTCGACGTGGCGTTCCGGTTCGAAGTCCCCGGCGACGTCCTGATGTGGACCAAGAACATGGAGAAGGTCTCGGCCCGCGAGGTCGTGGCGCGCGTCCGCGCCGACCAGCTCCGGACTCCCGCCGACCTCGTCCGCCGGCTCGCGCCGCGCTACGAGGTCATCTTCGACGCGCGCGCGACGAGCCTCTTCGAGGAGTCGAGCCCCGCGCGGCCGGCGCCGGTCCGCTGACGTGAACGGGTTCGCGCGCTGGTGCGTCGTCGTCCTCGGCGGGGTCCTGCTGGGCGCCGGGGTCGTGCTGCACGGGCAGGTCGCCCTCGCGCGGTTCCTGCGCGACGAAGTGGACAACACGTTCTTCCTTTGGCGCGTCATCGGTGACGCGACGTTCGCGTTCCAGGGGAGCGAGACCCGGATGGCGCTCGCGATGGCCGAGGTGCCGGCAGACGCCCTGGTCGCGAGCGACCGCGCCGCGTGGGCGCTGGTGCTGCTCGGGGTCGCGGTCGCGTGCGTCGGGCCCATGCTGGGCGTCGGCGCCGACATCGGACGGAGGGCCGCGAAGGGCCCGAAGAGCCCGAAGGGCGCCTAGGCCGCGGGCCGGCGAGCTCAGACGTCGCGGAACTTGCCGCCGTTCTCGCGCGCCATCCGGCGCATCAGCTCCTTGGGCGAGAGGCTCAGGTTCTGCTGCGCCGCCATCACCTCGGGCGGGGTCCGTGAGCTGATGAAGACGGTGTTGATGCGCACCTCCTTGAAGCGGTTGATCTCCTGCGTGAGGCGCAGGATCTCGACCGGATCCATCACGTCTCCGACCGACGGGGCCCCGTCGGACAGCAGGAAGATCTCGTCGACCGTGGTCTCGTAGTGGTTGCCGTAGACCAGCGTCTTGATGCCCAGGGCCTTCTCCATCCCGCTCCACAGGTTGGTGCCGCCGAGCGGCCGGAGCTTGTCGACGAAGCGCGCGAAGCGCTGCTTGTTGCGCTTGTTGGCGACCACGAGGTCCTTGCTCCACGCCTCGGCTTCGTCGTCGCCGTTGAAGGTGACGAGGTTGAACATCGCGTTCGGGGCGAGGCCGTCGATGGCCTTGAGCAGCTCCCGCTTGGCGTAGTCGAGTCGTCGCGTGCGCGCGCCGCCGTCGTCCATGGGCCACTCCATGCTGCCCGAGAGGTCGAGGATGAACACGACCCGGGTGCCCTCTACGGGGATGCCCACGAAGCCCTTCGCGGAGGTCCCGGACTTGGGAGCGTCGGCGCGTCGCGCGGATCGCGCGGCCGCTGCGGCGAGCTTGTCCTGCTCGCGCTCCCACAGCTCGCGCCAGCTCGCCGGATCGTCGGCGGGGAACACCGCGCCGGTCATTCCGACCAGCAGTTCGTGGGCGCGAAACTGCAGCAGCCCCGACAGCCTGCCGCTCGCCACCTCCTCTGGATGGTCGCGGAAGCGCTCGAGGACCCCGATGAGCGCGGGCACGGCTTCGACGGTGCGGAAGTCGTCCAGCAGCCGGACGAGCACCATGTCCGCGCGCCACGTGGTCCGGCCGAGCGCCGAGATCGCCGCGCGCACGGCCAGCCGCGCCGTCGGCGGCGGCGGCAGCGCGGTCTCGTCCGCGCCGCCGCTGCCGCCGTCGCCCCGCGCGCGCTGACGGTCGCGCTTCGTCTGCTCCCGCTGGACGTGCGCCGCGTAGAGCTCGCGCAGCGCCTTCGCCGCGGTGACCAGCACGGCGTCGTCGTCGTCACGCTCGAGGACGCCGATCAGCTCCTTTTGGGCTGCGGTGTCGCCGAGGTGGGCGGCGGACTGCACGGCGTGGAGTCGGACCAGGACGTCGTCGGCCTGGAGCGCTGCGTAGATGACGTCGGCGAACGCTGGGTCGCCGACGTGGGCGAGCGCGAGCAGGGCCGCCGCCCGCGCTGGGGCGCTGCCGCGCCTTTGGCCCCACTCGCCGCGTGCGCCGGCGGCGAGCACCTCCTTGGCGGCTGCGCTGCGCATCTTGCCGGCGGCTTCGAGCGCCGCCGCGCGCACGCTGTAGGGCGCCATCGCGTAGGTGTACTTGCCCGAGGGGTCGAGGCCGACGGCAGCGACCTCGGCGATCGCCCGCGCGGCGTCCGCGTCGTCCTGTGCGGCGAGCGCGCCCAGGATCAGCTTGAGGTCGCCGGCCCAGGTCGGGTTGCCCAGGTCATTGGGCGCGCGCACCTTGTACTTGAGCGCGATCGACTTCTTGCCGAGCGGCTCCTCGCTGCGGTAGTCGATCTTGCCTTTGCGGTAGAGCTTCAGCCACGCGTCGAGAGCCTTTTGGGGCCGCCCCGTCGATCCCTGCAGCGCGACAGCGCCCGGCAGGGGGCGGGCGCGCAGCGCCTCGGCGTCGGGCAGCGCCGGGGAGGCGACGCAGGCAGCGAGGGCGAGCAGCGGGGCGATCATGACGGGGGCAGCCGCGTCGCGGCCGCCGTCACTCTAGCGCACGACGCCCGGGGAGTTGCGGTCGTCAGCGCCCCTGGCGCACTTCGACCTCGAACCGCACCTGGCCTTGGTCTCCGAAGACGCGCAGCATCGTGTCGTGTCGCGAGACCTCGCTGCGGGGCGCGACCCAGTTGGGTCCGCACGCGCCCTCGACCAGCACCATGTTCGGGCTCAGCCTCGACAGGTCTCCAGGCCTCGCCGTCATGTCCCCGAGCACGAAGAACAGCTTGGGGAACACCTCGGGGCGCCTCGAGTTGAGTTCTTTCAGCTCGTGGAGCTCGCGCACCGGATCCGCCGCCAGGCGGAGGCCGATGTGGTCCTTGACCTCTGCGAGGCGCTGCTTGGCGAGCGCGGGGGCGTAGTAGGTCTCGATGACCTCCGGGGAGTGCTCCGACAGCGCCGGGACGCGCTCGAGCCACTCGACCGCGAAGCTGAGGTCGCGATCGACATCCTGGTCGGTGAACACCAGCCGCTCGCGCTGGCGGAGGTCGATGAGCAGCTGGCCGAGGTCCCGTAGCTCGTTGGCGGAGTCGACGACCCTGCGCGCCGCGGCCGCGCGGTTGTTTCCGGGCTCGCGCATCATGCGCAGCCCGATCGACGCCTCCTGGTAGCGCTGCTCGAGCTGGCTCGCGGCCTCGCTCGCCAGGACCTGCAGCGTCAGCGGCTGCGCGTTGGCGAGCAGGGCGTTCTGCGTGTAGGTGGGAGCCGGGCTCCGGTCGCGGAGCAGCGCGCCGGTGTCGCGCGCCTGCGCGACGGGCTGCGCGCCAGCAGGCGAATGGGCGGGCGCGCGGGTCGTCGCGCGCTCGTCGATCCGCGGCTGCGGCCCCGCCTCCTGCTGCAGCAGCGAGGCGCCGACGAGCAGCGCTGCCGCCGCGGCTGCGCCGGTCAGCGCGTAGCGGACCTTGGTCCAGGCCGGGACGGGTTCGACGAAGACCGCGTCGGGGGTGCCTTCGCCTGCGTGGATCCGCTCCCAGAGGCTGTCGCGGAAGTCGCCGTTCACCTGCGGCTCGTGGAGCGACAGCGTCAGCTGCTGCGCAGCTTGGAGCTCGTTCCAGAACTGCCCGCAGGCGTCGCACGCTTCGGCGTGGGCGAGCACGGTCGCGCGCCGCCCGGACGGGAGCCGCCCGTCGAGGCACTGGGACAGTTCGTAGCGACAGGTGTTGCAGTTCATCGGTTGATACGTCTTCGGTGAGCGCTGGGTCCCGTCAGACCTTGATCAGGCGGCTGACGAGGGAGGAGAACCGCTGCCGCGCGCGGAACAGCCGCGTGGAGACCGTCTTGACCGGGCAACCCATCACCGCTGCGGCGTCCTCGTAGCTCATGCCTTCGACCTCGCAGAGCAGGAAGGCCTCGCGGAACTTGGCCGGCATCTCCTGGATCGCGGCTTCGATCGCCTCCTGGGCTTCGCGGATCTCGGCGACCTCGTCGGGGCGCTCGCTGTCCGCGTCCGGTGGCGTGAACGGTTGGTCGTCGTCCTTCTGCAGGTCGCGGAACAAGCTCATCTTGAACTTGCGCCGCCGGAGCTGGTCGAGGCAGAGGTTGCGGGCGACGCGGAACAGCCACGGCCGGAAGGCCGCGGTCGGCACCTGGTTCAGGTGCCGGTAGAGCGCCAGGAACGCGTCCTGCGCGACGTCCTCGGCCGCGGTCGGATCGCCCAGCAGCCGGCTCGCGTAGGCCTTGAGGCTGTCGGCGTGATCGGCCAGCGCCCGATGGTAGGCGACCATCGTGACCGGATCAGGCTGATACTCGTTGCTGGACTGTGCCATGGGCGGCCTGCGCGCGGGGCGCTCGGGGCATCATCGGCCCTCGATAGGCCTTGGACGACGTGATCCTGCGGGCGAAACTCCCCCGCTGGCCAAAAATCGCTGTCTGCTGGCAGCTTCGGCCTATCTGAGGTCTGTCATGAGCCGTTCTACCGTCGCCATCGTCCTGACCAGCTTGCTGCTCGCGTGTGGGTGCGCGCACCGAGAGACCGTGCAGGTCGCCGGCGAGCTGCCGCTCCCCGCGGGGGTCACGTCCGTCCGGATCGAGATCGACAACGGGACCCTCGACATCGCGCCCCTGCTTGAAGGTGCCAGCGCCGATCGCGTCACCTTCGAAGGCGGGCTGCGCATGGACGCCGTCGACGACGCCCAGCTCGCGCAGCTCGTCACCAGCGAGCAGCAGTTCGTGGCCGACGCCGATCCGGACGATCCGACGGTGCTGCGGATCCGCGGGCCGCGGGCTCCCGAGGGCGTGCAGGGCATGATCGCCTACGAGGGCCACGTGCGGATCCCGGCGGACATGCCGCTCGAGGTCGTGGTCCAGAACAACGGCCACGTCACGATGGTGGGACGCCGCGCGATGTCGCGCGTGCGGACCCGGCGCGGCGACCTGCGCTTCGACGACTGCCAGGGCGGCGTCAAGGCGACGACGGGGCAAGGCAACGTGATCGCCTACGAGCACGAGGGAGACCTCGACATTCGCAGCCAGAACGGCGACATGCAGGCGTTCGTGGTCGCGCCGGCCGAGAAGGTGACCTTGAGCACCGGCAAGGGCACCGTCCAGTGCTACCTGCCACCGGAGCTGGGCTGCGAAGTGGACGCTCGGGCCGAGACCGGCCGCATCGGCAACGACTTCGGATTCGAGGTCAGCAAGCCGACCGCCTACAGCTCCGCAATGGTCGGAGCGAGAGGTGGCCGTGAGACCCGGGTCCTACTGCGTACTGCGGCCGGGCACATTGCGATGCGCGCTTTAGCCCGCCGATAACCGCCCCAATTCGTGTAGACGAGTTGTCCTCGGTTCGTAGCATTCGACCGTAGCAAGGGACTGTTCACCGACCCGAGGCGTTGTTCCCGCGACGCCGGCGCATCGCGCCCGTGTGCACACGTTCTGCGCTGACGCACCCACACACCCCGAGTAACCACGAGCCGTTGACCGGCGCGCCGCTGCTGGCCCGGAGCCCCCTGCCCGCAGCGACGTGGAGAGGCCGAAGACGCATGACGATCGGAAAAAGACTGCTGCTCTACTCAGCCAACGACCCCAGCGCACAGGAGCTTACGCGCGCGACCTCCAGCTGGGGCTGCATGGCGTACACGTGCTCCTCGCGCGACCACTTGCGCGGCAACCTCGAGGGCGCCAACTACGACCTGGTGCTCTGTCAGCCGTCGAGCGTGCTGCGGGACCTGATCGCCGAGAACTCGCACGAGGACACGGTGCGCCTGCCGCTCGCCGAAGTGGAGAAGCGCCACATCATGCGCGTGCTCTCCTCGACCGGCGGGAACAAGACGCGCGCCGCGCGGATCCTCGGGATCGACACCAAGACGCTCTACAACAAGCTCAAGATCTACCGCTCTTCGGAGGAGATGGCGCGCAGGCGCATGGGTGAGATGGGCGACCAGTCCGGCGCCATGGGCGCCTGAGCGACGCCCTCGCGGCGGCGCGGGCAGCCTGCGGCGCAGCTCCCGCCGCGCGCGGCCAGCCTGGCTCCAAACAGGCCCCCCAGGCCGCAGCAGCTGCGGCCCGGAACGCGACACGAGTCGCGCCCTCAGGTCTCAGTTGGAGAGATCTGAAGTTTGTCGTCGCGAGGCCGCCCGCGGGAAGCGGCGGTGCGAACGAGGCTCCTGATGCTGCGCAGGGACACGGCGCAGACGGCCCAGCGAGCACCCGCTCATGCGCGGCGCGCTGCTGCCGATGATGTCTGCGTCGCCCAGCGCGACGACCGAACACCAGAGGCCGCGGCGGGTCCTGATTCGCCGACTTCGATCCTTTGCCTACTGCGCCCGTCGCGGCCTCTACTTTTTCTCCGGTCCGCCAGCCGACGCTGGAAAGAGCGTCGAGCACCGTCCAACATGCTCCGCCCCATGGGTCTGCAAGAGCACCAGGATGTTCTGAAGGCGGCCGAAGAGCGGCTCCAATCGCTCAAGGTGTCTCTTTGACTACCTTCGCCGTCACCGAGAGCTAGCCGACATCGAGCACCGGATGACCCAGCCCGGGTTCTGGGATCACCCGGAGAACGCGCAGAAGGTCGTTCAGGAGAAGAAGCTGTGCGTCAACGTGGTCGAGCCGATCGACCGCCTGACCCAGGTCATCGAGGACGGCAACGTGCTCGTCGAGCTGGGCGCCGACGACCCGAAGAGCGTCGAGGAGGACCTGGTCGCTGCGCGGGCCCAGCTCGACGAGGGGATGGACGCGCTCGAGTTCCAGCTGATGCTGGGCGGTGAGCACGACGGCTCCAACGCGATCGTCACGCTGCAGCCCGGCGCTGGCGGCGTCGACGCCTCGGACTTCGCCGAGATGCTGCTGCGCATGTACGTGAAGTGGGCGGGTCGTCACGACTACGACGTCGAGGAGCTCGACTTCCAAAAGGCCGAAGAGGCGGGCATCAAGAACGTGACGATCGTTCTCAAGGGCCCCTACGCCTACGGACGGATGAAGGCCGAGCAGGGCGTGCACCGGCTGGTGCGGATCTCGCCGTTCGACGGCCAGGCGCGCCGCCAGACCTCGTTCGCCTCGGTAGAGGTCGTGCCCGAGCTCGAGGACGACATCGCCGTCGACATCCGCAAGGAGGACCTCAGGGTCGACACCTACCGTTCGTCCGGCGCCGGCGGCCAGCACGTCAACAAGACGGACTCGGCGGTCCGCATCACGCACCTGCCGTCGGGCATCGTGGTGTC
>CAZTQF010000035.1:0-11461 GCA_964615255.1 uncultured candidatus Brocadiaceae bacterium
GGACCCGCGCGTCGTCGCCGTCGCGGCCTGCAGCGGCCACGGCTTCAAGTTCGCGCCCGTGCTCGCCGAGCAGGTCGCCGACCTCGTCGAGGCCGCAGGCCCGTAGCGGCGCGCCGCCTCGACGCGCCGCACAGGCGACAGGGCCCCCTACGCCCGATCGGAACGCCCAGGCCCGCTTCTGCGCCCCCGAGAAAGCTGCGCGCACGCGACCTCCTCGACAGCTCTGCGCGGCACGCGGCTTGCGGACCTCGGTCGCCCGATCTGTGGTCCACGGCCAGACGGGCCGCGAACCGCTCCCACGCACATGGCGACACAGCCCCGCTGGCCCCTGCTCGCGCTCTTTTTCGGGCTCTCCCTGCCGTCGCACGCAGCCGCGCAGCCTGCGGCGCCGTTCCCCGAGGCGGCTGCGACGATCACGCACCTCGCGATGCAGTATGCGCACGCGAGCGAGCCCGGCTGGGCGTCGGTCTACACCGGGCTGGTGCAGGCCATGCCCGACGACGTCCGCTTCACGGTCGCAGTCGAGTCCGGCGAGGAGCGCGAACGGCTCGACGCGCTGCTGCAGGTCCTCGAAGTCCGGCGGCCGGAGGTCTTCGAGGTGGACGTGCCGATCACGCCGTGGACGCGCGACCGCGCGCTGTATCTCGGCGGCCGCGCGCCCGTCTCGGTGCTGACCCCGTTTCCCGACGGGATCACCGACGACTATGCGGGCGACCTCGCCGCCGCGGCCGCGCTCGCCGAGCGCATGAACCGCGTCCATGCTTCGGCCTCGGTGAGCTTCGAGGGCGGCGACATCGTCTGCATGACCCGGCTCGCGCTGCTCGGCCACGGCAGCATCGCCCAGAACAGCGACGCGCGCGGTCCGCTGGCGGCCCGCCGCCGCTTCGAGCAGCTCCTGCAGCGGAAGGTGGCCGTGCTCGGCCGCGCCGGCGCGCCGCACGAGCACATCGACATGTTCCTGACCCCGCTCGGCCCCAAGCTCGTCGCGCTCGGCTGCCCCGAGCTCGGCGCGGCGCTGCTCCGCGAAGGCTACGCGCCGCTGCCGACGTTCGACGAATGGACGGAGGAGGCGCAGCGCAGCGCGCAACCTCGCTACGCAGGGATCCTCCGGGAGCTGGAGGCGCTGGGGCTGGAGGTCGTGCGCGTGCCGATCCTGCACGGCGCCGAAGACACGGTGCTCACCTGGAACAACTGCCTGGTAGAGCGCCGGGACGGCGTCGTGCACGTCTACATGCCGACCTACCGGGCGCCGGGCTTCGACGAGGCCGCGGGACGCGTCTTCGAGGGAGCAGGCTGCCGCGTGCACCCGATCGACGCCAGCGCCATCGTCGGCGACGGCGGCGCGGTGCGCTGCCTGACCAACGTGGTGCAGTGGCGGCCCGACCTCGGACGGCGGCGCAGCTAGAGCGTCGGCGACGCAGCTACCGGGCGGACGCGCGCGGACCCGCGCGCCGCGCGACGACCGCGGCGCCGGCGTCTCGGGCGGCGTCCTCGCCGAAGAAGTTGCCGCGCCATTCGTGCCAGCTCCGCTCGCTCAGGTTGAACCGCACCGGCGCACCCGACGTCGCGCGCACGACGTTGGCTTCGAGCAGGTAGCCCTTGCTGCCCTGATCGAGGAAGAAGCCGTTGTTGGGGGCGCCGCCGTGCGCGGTGCCGCTCCGGTGCACGTCGTGGATGAAGTTCTGACGCAGCACGGTGCCCGGCTGCAGGCCGAGCGTGTAGATCCCGCCGCCGTCGGCGAGCACCTGCATCACGTCGTGGATGTGGTTGTGCTCGACCACGCAACGGACCTGCGACGTCGGCGTCGTGTTCCACCGGTAGCCGACCGAGATCCCGGTGTAGGGCAGATCGTGTACGTGATTGTGCGCGACCCGCGTGTCGGCCGAGAAGGCGACGAACACCCCCACCGCGCCGAAGCTGTCCTGACCGCAGCGGCGGACCTCGCAGTCCGCCACCTCGGTGGCGCGCGGCGCGTCGCGCGGGTCGCGCCAGTCGGCGTCGAGGCCGCCCTCCTTGCCGCCCGCGAGCGCGGCGTGCGCGCGCCAACCGACGATCACGCCCGTGCCGCCGACATCGTCGAACGCAGAGCCAACGATCGCCGCGCGCGCGCAGCCCGCGCCGACGCCGACACCTGAGGCGCCGAGATGCGTGAAGCGGCAGCCGCTCACCCGGACATCCTCGGCGTAGCGACACGCGAACGCGACCGGCTGCACGAAGGTCGGCGCGCCCAGCGTGGTGCCGTAGTGCGTTGCCTGGATCTCCCGGTAGCCGACGACGGGCAGCGGGAACGCGGTGTGGGCGAACCGGATGCCCTCGAACCGAAGGTGGCGCGCGGGCGCGTCCCGGCTGCCGGTGATCCGCACGAGCTGCTCGAGCCGCGGCGCCACGACCACCGTGTGCGCCGACGGGTCCTCCCCCGGGAGCGCCCAGTAGGACAGCTCGCCGGAGCGCGGGTCCAGGCTCCACTCGCCAGGCATCGTCAGCAGCTCGCGCGCGTTCTCCAGCCAAGCGGCCTTGCCCGGGCTCGCGGTCGTCGCCGGGCCGTGGCCGATCCACCCCATCGGCGTCGCGGTCGTGATCCGGTCACCGGCGCGATCCGCGACCGCGCCGCGCGTCACCGACCAGTTCTCGAGCACCACCAGCTCGGCGCGCTGCGCCGGGAGGTCGCCCGGGGGCGGCGCCCGGTCGAACGAGAACCCGGTCGCGCGCTCGTCGACGGACCGGAGGCGGGCGACGCCGTCGTCCGGCCATCGAGCCCGTCGCGCGCGCCGCCCGTCGACGGTCAGCTGCCGGAAGAACCAGCGGCCGGCCGCGACCTCGGGCAGCGTCACCTGCCACAGCCCCGGGCGCGCCTCTCGCCAGCCGCGCAGCCTCGAGCCGCCGCTGAGCACGACGTCCGCGTCCGGCGCCGCGGCGAACGTGGTCGGCCCCGTCGCCGTACCGGAGTCCGCGGCGCCCAGCTCCAGCGCCGCGTCGAGCTCGTGCACGCCGTCTTGGAGCACGACCCGGATCGGCCCCTCGTAGCCACGCGCGCGCAGCGCCCGGACCGCGCGCTGCGCCCGCGGCAAGGTGCGGAACGGCCGGCCCCGGTCCCCCGGCTGCCCGTCGTCCCCGTGCAGCGCGACGTGCAGGGCCACGGCCGGCGCGCCACCGTCGACGACGCTGCACGCGCACCAAGCAGCGAGCGCGGCGAGCGCAGCGGACGCCGCGGCGAAGGGGCGCCGGCTGGACGTCATCCGTGGGCGAGATCTGGGGCGACAGGCACCGAGGCCCCTTACTTGGCCGCTTCGGGCAGCGGCCGCACCGCGATGTCCTTGTAGTGCACCTCCGAGCCAGGGTCGTGGCACTGCAGCGCGAACGTGCCGCGGTCGATCAGGCGGCCCTCGAAGCCCTGGTCGCGCTTGACGCCCTCGGGCTCGGTGTAGTCCACCGTCACCTCGCCGTCGACCTTGACCGTGACGTGCTTGCCGACGACCCGCACCTCCATCAGGAACCACTTGTCGTCCTGTGCGGGCGCCTCCTTGACGTCGTCGACGGCGTAGAGGCCGCCGGTGCGGCGCCAGTCCCCCTGCGAGTTGTTGACCTGCACCTCGTAGCCGCGGGCCGGCCAGCCGTCCTTCTGGAACTTGGTGTGGAAGTAGATGCCCGAGTTCGCGTTCTTGCGGGTCATCACGAGCGCGCGCAGCTCGAAGTTCTTGAAGTCATGGTGGTAGACCGGCCCGTCGTAGAACACGTGGGCGCGCTCCCCCTGCACGACCAGCGCGCCCTTCTCGACGCGCACCGAGGCCGGGTGCTCGTTGACCTTCCAGCCGGTCAGGTCCTTGCCGTTGAACAGCGGCGCGAAGCCGCCGCCGTCGCCGAGCTCGCGGATGCGCAGGTTGCGCCACGCGACCTGCCACTTCGGGTCACCGCCGACCGAGTGGACCTGCAGGCCGAGGAAGCCCGAAGGCGAGACGCTGTCGACGATGTTCGCGATCTGCACGCCGTTGACCCAGGTGCGGATG
This sequence comes from uncultured candidatus Brocadiaceae bacterium, assembly GCA_964615255.1. Lineage (GTDB taxonomy): Bacteria > Planctomycetota > UBA1135 > UBA1135 > UBA2386. The sequence continues at coordinate 4,005 of CAZTQF010000035.1, forward strand.
GTCGGCCCGAGGCAGACCACGCGGTAGCGGTTCCACTCGCCGCTCCGGAACGCCGCGCGCCGCAGCGGATCGTCGCGGTCGGTGCTGAGCCAGCCGCGGCGCGCCTCGTCGTAGACGAAGCCGGCGTGGCCGTTGGTCGAGATCTCCACCTGGTAGCCGTGCACACGGCCCTTGTTGTGGGTCGGGAACGAGTGGCTCCGGATCTGCACGCCCGAGTTGAGCCGGTCGTCCATCAGCTTGACGTCGAACTCCAGCTCGAAGTCGCCGTAGAAGCGGTCGCTGCAGAGAAACGAGTTGGGACTCCCCTTGACGGTCGTGCCGACGATCGCGCCGTCCTTGACCTCGTAGCTCGCGGTCCCGTTGCGCTGCGTCCAGCCGTCGAGGGTGCGGCCGTCGAAGAGCGAGGTCCAGCCGTCCGCCTGCGCAGAGAGCGGGGTGGCGAGCGCGGCCAAGAGGCCGAAGGAGAGCAGCGAGCGCGAGGTTTGGGTCATGACGTCAGGCGGTCGGAGCCGCGCCGCAACGATCTCGGCTCGCGCGCCCGGGTCAAGCACGGACCGCGGGCCGACGCATACGGCGGGCGAGATCGATGGGGGCAGTTCCTACCACCGCAAGCGACCCAGCTGCTGGCGCTTGTAAGGGACTTGCACCAGGGTGTCGCAGCCCTCGCCGCGGCCTATCCTTGCGTTCTTATCGGGCTTGCCCGCAACCGATCAGGACCACGATGACCCGCGAACCCCACGCAGCTTCTCCGTCCGGCCTCGACCGGCGCGCCTTCCTCGCCGGCTCCGCGACCCTCGGCGCGGCCGCGGCGCTGCCCGCGCCACTGCGCGCGGCCGCCCGGGCCGAGCCGCGAGCCGACGCCGTCATCCAGATCTACCTGGGCGGCGGCCTCAGCCACATCGACTCGCTCGACCCCAAGCCGGACGCGCCGGTCGACAACCGCGGGCCGTTTCGCTCGATCCCGACCAAGCTCGACGACGTGCGCTTCACAGAGCTGTGCCGCAACCTGGCCAAGGTCGCCGACAAGCTCACCGTCGTGCGCTCGATGACCCACACCGAGGCCGCGCACGAGCGCGGTCGCCACAACATGCTCACGGGCTACCGCCCGAGCCCCGCGATCATCTACCCCAGCTTCGGCGCCGTGGTCAGCCACGAGCTCGGCGTGCGCAACGACCTGCCGCCCTACGTCTGCGTCCCGAACGCGTCGAACCCCGACCTCGGAACCGGCTACCTCAGCTCGGCCTTCGGCCCGTTCAGCGTCGGCGGAGAGCCCTCCCGCAGCGGCTTCGCCGTCAAGGACCTCGGCCCGACGGCCAAGCTCGACGACGCCCGCAAGGAGCGGCGGCGGCGCATGCTGGCCGAGCTCGACGCAGGTTTCGCCGGCGCGGCCGACGGCATCGCGGCGACGCAGGAGTTCTACCGCCAGGCCTGGGACCTGATCGACTCCCCCACCGCGCAGGAGGCGTTCAAGATCGAGAAGGAGGACGGCAAGACGCGGGACCGCTACGGCCGCTCGACGATCGGGCAGCGGCTGCTGCTGGCGCGCCGGCTCGTCGGCGCGGGCGTGCGCTTCGTGGCCGTGCCGAGCGGCGGCTGGGACAACCACGAAGGCATCGCGACCGGCCTGCGCAATCGCCTCCCCTCGGTGGACCAGGCGGTCGCCGCGCTGATCGCCGACCTCGACGAGCGCGGCATGCTGGACCGCACCATGGTCGTGCTCTCCACCGAGTTCGGCCGCACGCCGCGGGTCAATCGCACGCAGGGCCGCGACCACTGGCCGCGGGTCTTCTCGATCCTCGCCGCGGGCGGCGGCGTCAAGCGCGGCTACGTGCACGGCGCGTCGGACCCGAGCGGCAGCGAACCGCAGGAGAAGCCAGTCTCCCCCGCCGACTTCGCGGCGACCATGTTCACGCAGCTCGGCATCGACCCGCACAAGCGGCTGATGAGCCCGGGCGATCGTCCCATCGACATCGTGCGTGGCGGCTCGGTGCTGCGGGAGCTGCTGGCGTGAGCCGCGCGCTGTCCCGGGCTTCGCTGCCGCTCGCCGCGCTGTGCCTGCTCGCGGCCGCTGCGCCCGCGCAGACCCTGCGGCTGGTGCTGCCAGCCGGCGCGACCCGCGGCACGACCGCGACGTTTCGCTGCTACGGCGCCGACCTCGAGGACACGCTGTCGGTCATCTGGCTTCGGGAGGGCCTCGAAGTGGTCGAGCTCTCCGGCCAGAAGAGCGACCGCGTCACGTTCCAGGTCCGCATACCCGAGGACGCCGCGCTCGGCGTCTATCCGTTCGCGCTCCACACCAAGCGAGGCATCAGCCGCGTCAAGCTGCTGCGCATCGGCGCGCTGCCGTCGGTCGCCGAAGCCAAGGACCACGGCACGGCCGACACCGCGCAGCCGATCGAGCTCAACAGCACCGTCGACGGCCGGATCCTCACCGAGGACGTCGACTGGTATGCGTTCGAAGCCGAGGCCGGCCAAGCCGTGCGCCTGGAGGCCGAAGGGGTCCGCCTGGGTCTGTACGACCTCGACCTGCAGCTCGAGGTCTTCGGACCGGACGGCGAGATGGTGCTGCGCGCCGACGAGAGCTCGATCGGCCGCGCCGACCCCGTGGCGGCGTTCCGCGCCGCTGTGAGCGGGACCTACCGCGTCGCGCTCCGCGACGTCGCCTATCGGGGCTCTTCCGCTGGCGCCTACCGGCTGCACGTCGGCACCTTTCCGCGGCCGACCGGGCTGTTGCCCGCCGGCGGCAAGCCGGGCGAGACGGTGCGCGCGACCATGCTCGGCGACCTCTCGCCGCAGGAGGTCGAGCTGACCCTGCCCACCCGGCCCGGCGTGCACGAGGTCTTCCCGTGCGCCGACGGCGTCACGGTCCCGACGCCCGTGCGCGTCGTCGTCGACGCGCGCGACAACTTCGTCGAGGGCGCCACGCCAAAGGCGCCTCCGGGCGCGCCGTGCGCGTTCCACGGCGTGCTCGAGGAGCGGGGCGAGGCCGACCGCTTCGCGTTCGCCGGCAAGAAGGGCCGCCGCGTCGAGCTCCGCGCGCTCGCGCGGGCGCTGCTCTCGCCGCTCGACCCCGTGCTGACCGTGCGCGACGCCAACGGCAAGGCGCTCACCTCGAACGACGACGGCATCGGCCTCGACGGCCGCATCCGGTTCACCCCGCCCGCGGACGGCAACTACTTCGTTTCCGTGCGCGACCACCTGGGACGCGGCGGCGCAGACTTCTTCTACCGCCTCGAGGTCGGCGCCATCGAGGGCGCGCCGACCACCCGCGAAGCGGTGCCCGGCCGCCGCGAAGAAGACTTCGGGCTCAGCGTGCCGCGAGGTGGCCGGAACGCGACCATCGTCCAGGCCGCGGGCGTCGACGCGCGCGCGGGCCTGCAGCTCGACTGGTCGGCGCTGCCGCCGGGCGTCGTCGCGCGGCCCGCCGCGGTGCCTGCAGGCGGCGTCGTCCCGCTGCTGCTGACCGCCGACGCCGACGCGCCGCTCGGCGCCAGCCTCGCCACGCCGGCGCTGCTCGCAGCCGAGTCGAAGCCCGGCCCCGCGATCGGACACGAGCACCCGTACCCGACGCTGCGCGTCCGCAACAACGTCTCCTACGACACGCGGGCCTCGCGCGCGCTGCCGGTCGCCGTGACCGAGCCGGTCCCGTTCACGGTCGAGGCGACCGCGCCGCAGGTGCCGCTCGTGCGCAGCGGCACGATGAAGCTCCCCGTGCGGATCCACCGGGCAGAGTCGTTCACGGGGACGGTCACCGTGCGCGCGCTCTGGCTGCCCGCGGGGGTCTCCGCGACCACGCTCACGCTGCCCAAGGGCAAGAGCGAAGGCGAGCTGACGCTCAACGCCAACTCCCGCGCGACCGTGGCGCCCGCGGCCGTCGTGCTGTCCGCGAGCTACGCGTCCGGGCGCGTGCGCCGCGCCGTGAGCAGCGAGGTCTTCGAGCTCGACGTGCAGCAGCCCTGGATCACCGCCAAGCTGCCGCGCGCCAAGATGGAGCAGGGCCAGGGCACGACCTTCGCGGTCGAGCTCGAGCGGAGCCGAGCGTTCGAAGGAGAGGTCACGCTCGAGCTGGGCCGGGTGCCCAAGGGCGTGACCTACGAGGTCCCCGCGATCACCGCCGAGACGGCGGAGCTGCCCGTCGCGCTGCGCGCCGCGGTGGACGCGCGCCCCGGACGCCACCGCTCGATCTACGCGCGGCTCGTGATCACCACACAGCAGGGCGTGATCGTCCACTCCGCGGGCAGCGGCGAGATCCGCGTCGACCGCCCGCTGCCGCCCGACCCGGGCGGCGCCACCGACAAGGAGCAGCCATGATGATCCGCAGCACGAGGACCGCAATGTCCCTGGCGCTCTGCGCTGCGACGGGCGTCGCCCAGGGCGGCCTCACGGCCTATCCGCCGCGCGTGACGCTCGACAGCGGCCTGGACGCACACCGCCTCGTGGTCGTGAGCAGCGACGACCAGGGCATCACCGTCGACGTCTCCGCCGCAGCCGAGGTCACGTTCGCCGACAGCGGCGTCGCGGCGTGGCGGGACGGTCGGCTGACGCCGATCGGCGACGGCGAGACGACCGCGACCGTGCGTCACGGCGGCCACGAGGCCGTCGTCAAGGTCACCGTCCGCGGCGCCGAGGTCGAACCTCCGGTCAGCTACCGCAACGACGTGATCCCGGTGCTGACCCGGGCAGGCTGCAACGGCGGCGCCTGCCACGGCGCGGCCGCCGGCAAGAACGGCTTCGGCCTGACGCTCTTCGGCTACGACCCGGCCAAGGACTTGCGCGCGCTCAGCCGCGACTACCGCGGCCGCCGGCTCGACTGCGCGGCGCCGGAGCAGAGCCTGATGCTGACCAAGCCGACCGGTGAGGTCCGCCACAAGGGCGGCAAGCGCTTCGAGCGCGACGGCGAGATGTGGGAGACGCTGCGGTCATGGATCGCCGACGGCGCCGTCGACGACGGCGACGGCGTGCCGAGCCTGGTCGCCCTGCAGGTGGAGCCCGAGGAGCTGGTGCTGGCCGGCCCCGACCAGCGCAGCGAGCTGGTCGTCACCGCACGCTACTCCGACGGGTCGCTCCGCGACGTGACCTCCCTGGCGCTGCTGTCTTCCAGCAACCCGACCTCGGCGAAGGTCGACGGCGGCGCGGTGACGTCCGGCGCGCGCGGCGAGGCGTTCGTGATGGCCCGCTTCGGCTATCTGACCGAGGTGGCCCAGGTCATCGTGCTCCCTGACAACAAGCCCTGGTCGCCGCCGGTGATGGAGGCGCGCAACGAGATCGACCAGCTGATCCAGCAGAAGCTCGTCAAGCTCCGGCTCGGACCCGCCGCCGCCTGCGACGACGGCACCTACCTGCGCCGGGTCTTCGTCGACATCATCGGCCAGCTCCCGACCCCCGAGGAGGTCCGGGCGTTCCTCGCCGACGAGCGCGAGGACAAGCGCGCCCTGGTCGTCGAGGAGCTGCTGCAGCGGCCCGAGTTCCCGGACGTCTGGGCGATGACCTGGGCCGAGGTGCTGCGCATCGAGCCGCAGAACCTCGAGCAGAAGGGCGTGCACATCTTTACGCGCTGGCTGCGCGAGGCGCTGCGCGACGGCGACCCCATGGACGACGTGGTGCGGCGGATGCTCACCGCGAGCGGCAGCGCCTTCCGCGTGCCTGAGGCCAACTACTGGGCGACCTCGCGGGACCCCAAGGTGCTCGCCGAGAACGCGGCGCAGACCTTCTTGGGGATCCGGCTGCAGTGCGCGCAGTGCCACAACCACCCGTTCGAGCGCTGGCGCATGGACGACTACTACGGCTTCGCCGCCTTCTTCGCCCAGATCGGGCGCAAGAACGGCGACACGCCGCGCGAGTCGATCATCTACGACCGCTCGAGCGGCGACATCCGCAACCAGCGCACCAACAAGAACGCCGCGCCGCGCTTCCTCGGCGGTGAATCGCCCGAGATCGCCGGCGACGTCGACCGACGCGCCGTTCTCGCCGACTGGCTGACGTCCACCAAGAACCCGTGGTTCGCGAAGAACATCGCCAACCGCGTCTGGGCGCGCTTCTTCGGCCGCGGCCTCGTGCATCCTGTCGACGACGTGCGCGTCAGCAACCCGGCGTCGCACCCGACGCTGCACCGCCGCCTCGGCGAGAAGCTCGCCGCGTCCGGCTTTGACGTGCGCGCGCTGATCCGCGAGATCTGCGCGTCGTCGACCTACCAGGCGGCCCAGCACCCGGACGCGCCGCCGGCGGCGACGTTCGCGGGCGCGAGCCCGCGGCGGCTCTCGGCCGAACAGCTGCTCGACGCCATCGGGCAGGTGACCGAAGTGCCCACCAAGTTCCGCGGCATCCCGCTCGGTCAGAGCGCGGTGCAGGTCGTCGAGCCCGACGGCGGCAACCGGTTCCTGGACCTGTTCGGCCGCCCCGACCGAGACTCCGTCTGCACCTGCGAGCGACGGGAGGAGCCGACGCTCAACCAGGTCCTCCACCTGATCAACGGCGAGACGATCGAGGCCAAGGTGCGGAGCAGCAAGAGCCGCCTCGCGCGACTCCTGACGGCCAAGGTCGCGCCCGAGGCGGCGCTCGAGGAGCTCTTCCTGGCCGCCTATGCGCGCGCGCCGCGCCCGGACGAACAGCAGCGGATCCTCACCGCGATCGCCGCGGCCGGCGAGGACGCCGGCAGCGCGTGGGAGGACGTGCTCTGGGCGATCTTCAACAGCAGCGAGTTCCTCTTCCAGCACTGACACCATGACCCGACACCTTCGATGGACGCTGCGCCTCGCGTGCGCAGCGCTGGCGCCGAGCCTGCTGCTGACGACAGCGGCTCGCACACAGGACCCGGGCGCGCCCCCGCTCGACGCCCTGCTCGCGCAGCTGCAGCGCGCGGGCGGCGAGAGCTGGAAGGCGCGCGGGGCCGCGATGCAGGCCGCCGTCAAGAAGGCGGTGGCGCGCGCCGCCGCGCTGCGCGGCGACGCCAAGGAGCGCGAGCAGGCAGCGGGCGCGGAGACCGCCGCGGGCAAGGCCATCCTGGCCGAACTCGCGAAGCTCGAGCAGCTGCGCGGGCTGGTGGTCGCGCTGTCGTTCGTCGACCCCGCCGGCGGCAGCGGCGAGAAGGCGGCCCCGCAAGGCGAGCTGGAGCGAACCCTCGCGGCGCTGCGCCAGACGCCGGCGAACGCCTGGAAGGCGCGCAGCGAAGCCATGCGCAGCCAGGCGAGCGCCCACGACAAGCGCGCCGCGGCGCTGCGCGACGAGCACAAGAAGCTGCTCGCCGATGCGACGGCCGCCGACGCCGAGGCCAAGGCGCTCGAGGCCGAAGGCAAGAAGCTCCAGCAGCTCCAGCAGCTGGTCTCCTCGCTCCAGCTGAAGGTGCTGGCGAAGGCGGCGCCTGCGGCGAAGCCCGCGCCAACAAAGCCTGCCGCGAAGCCTGCCGCCGAGCCGGCAACACCGAAGCCCGCAGCAAAGCCTGTCGCGAAGCCTGTCGCCAA
>CAZTQF010000036.1:0-3477 GCA_964615255.1 uncultured candidatus Brocadiaceae bacterium
TCGGCGGCGCGGCAGTATATCGAGCAGCGTGAGCGCGGCGGCGGCATTCCTGTTCGATCTCGACGGCACCCTCGCGGACACGCTGCCCGACCTCGCCGCGAGCACCAACCACGTCCGCACGCTGCACGACCTGCCGCCGGTCCCCGACGCGACCGTGCGCGGCTTCCTCGGGGACGGCGCCCAGGCCTTGCTCCGTCGCGCGCTCGCCGAACGCAGCCTCGACGAGGCGGCGCTCGAGCGCGCCTTCGAGCGCTACGCCGAGCACCACGCGCAGCACTGCCACGACCGGTCGCGGCTGTTCCCGCGGGTCGCCGAGCACCTCGGCGCGCTGCGCGACCGCGGCCACCCGATCGCGATCGTGACCAACAAGCCGGAGCGGTTCGCGGCGCCGGTCGTGCGGAGCCTCGGCCTGCACGAGTTCACGTCGGTCGTCGTCGGCGGCGACACGCTGAAGACCCGCAAGCCCGACCCGGCGATGCTGGCCCACGCGCTGCGGCTGCTCGGCGCCGAGGCCAGCGGCGCGACCATGGTCGGCGACGGCCTGCAGGACCTTCGCGCCGGCAAGGCGCTCGACCTGCGAACGATCGCGTGCCTGTACGGCTACGGCGACCCTGGCGCGCTGATCGCGGCGGGACCCGACGCGCTGTGGTCGCAGTTCGGCGGGACCCTGTGAGCGAGCCGGGATCCGAGGCCGCGCCGTCAGCTCAGCAGAACATGCGGACCAGCGCCGGCGCGAGCCGGCCGTCGAAGCGGCCCCGATGCGCCTGCGCGAGCACGCGCAGCGCGTCGAAGACGCCCGCGCGGTCTGCCTGCTCCGAGTAGACCTCTTCGAACACGTCGACCAGGCCGATCACGGCCGCGGCGTCGCCGACGTCTGCAGGCACGCCGTCGGGGAGCGCGCCCGGCTCGTGGTGGTGGTGCCGCACGGCGCCTACGACCAGGCTCGGCAGCCCCCACTGCGCCAGCAGGTCCGCGCTCTGCGCGGCGTGCTCGTCCTCCTCGAGCGGCGGCTGGGCCGCGTCGAGCCGCGAGACGTCGTGCAGCAAGCCCGCGAGCCCGACGTTGGCGAGCGTGGCCGCGTCGACGCAGAGCGCGCTCTGCGAGAGCCCCATCGCCAGCATCGCGACGGTCAGGCTGTGGCGCGCGACGCCTTCGCCCCCGCGCAGCACCCTGCGCACTGCCTGGAACGCGCGCGGCTCGCGCAGCATCAGGCCGCCCGCGCACCGCAACACCTTCTGCGCGCGCGCCACGACCTCTGGTGAGGGTACAGCCTGCAGCAATTCGTCGGCCACCATCCTGGCGACCCCCATCAGCACGTCGGCCCGCCGCGGCAGCGGGATCGACTTGTCCAGCAGGATCGCGGCCAGCTCCGCCTCGACGCGGCGGGCGTAGACCGAACGGTGCGCGTCCTCGATGAACAGGCTGTGCACGCCCTCGGCGCGCAGCCGGCCGATGTGCGACTCGTCGAGCAGCGTGCCCTCGGGCTTGTAGAGCACCCACGCCAGCGACGCCGTACGCAGGTACAGCGGGAACGGCAGACCGTCCTTGCCGACCAGCCCCGCGAGCGGGACGGCAGCGTAGGTGGCACAGCGTTCGCCAGGAGCCGAGGTGGCGCTCATCGAGGGGCACATCGGTCCGTAGGGGATGTGCCTTTACCGCCGCCGAGCGCGCGCGCTGGCACCGCCGATGCGACCGCTCGGTCGCGCCGCAGGTGGTGCGCGGTCTCCCCTACGAACTCCGCGCCGGCCGGCGCGGCCAGCCCTACTTCTTCGCCTTGAGGCGCTGGACCTTCTGGATCAGCTTGCTCGTCGAGTGACCCTTCTTGCCGCCCACGAAGACGGCCTTGATGTCGAGGTCCTTGAGCGTCTGCTTCTCCGGCAGCGTGCGCAGGTTGTAGTCCGTGCCCTTGGCGTAGAGCGTCGGCTGCAGCTGCTCCAGCAGCTCGTCGGCCGTCTCCTCCTCGAAGGCCACGACGTAGTCGACGAAGCTCAGCCCGCTGAGCATCTCCATGCGCTCCTCGCAAGAGACGATCGGGTGGCCCTTGCCTTTGAGCGCGACCACGGACTTGTCGGTGTTGACCGCCACGACCAGCAGGTCGCCGCGCGAGCGCGCGTCCTCGAGGCACCGGAGGTGGCCGACGTGGAGCAGGTCGAACACGCCGTTGGTGAGCACGATGGACTTACCGCTGGCACGGAGACCGGACAGGATCGCGGCGAGCGACTTACGATCCTTGCAGAGCTTGTCCTTCGATCGCTGTTTGCGCGGGACGACTACCAAGCGTTACCTCCCTGGGTGCTTGCGGACGGAGTGAGCCCGAAAGATGCCACGGCGGCGGCGCCGCGGCAACGCTCGAGCCGCGGCTGTGCTCAGCGGGCGTCGCCTGGCGCGGGCAGAGCCAGCAGGCGGCGGCTCTCTCCGAGCAGCCACTCGACGTCCGTGAACGGCTCGTAGGAGATGTCCTGCCACCGGACGCGCCCTCCTGCGTCCACCAGGAAGGTCCCGTGCAGGGCCATTTCTTCGAAGTCGTCGTAGCAGCGCCAGCGGCGGAAGACCTCGAGCTGCGGGTCACACAGCATCGGGAACGCCATGCGCTCCCCTTCGGCGAGGTCGCCGAACGCGCGCTGCGTCGCGGCCGCGGTGTCCGAGCCGACCGCGACGACGTCGACGCCGAGCGCGGCGAACTCCTCGGTGAGCGGACGCAGCGCGTGCAGCTGTTCGACGCAGTGCAGGCACCCGAACCCGAGGTAGAAGACGACCAGCTTGGCGCGGCCGGCGCCGTCGGGCGCCAGCGCGACGTCGGCGCCGTCGAAGGTCGACAGCGAGAAGCCCGGGTTGGCGACCGGCGACCAGACCCGCGGCCCGATGGCGTCGAGGGCGGGGCGGTCGCCGAAGTCCTCGCCGAACGGCGCCCGCGCGGCGCCCCGGTCGCCCGCGACGCCGAGACGCTCGCAGTAGTCGGCGGGCGCGCGCGCCGCGAGCGCGGCCGACGCCTCCTCCAGCGCAGCGGCGGCGGCCGCGCGCTCGTCACCCTCGGCCGACGCGGCCAGCTGCGCCTGTCGGGCGCGGACGAGCTGCGCCAGCGTCGCGACGCGGTTGGGGTTGCGCGCGACGTCCTTCTCGAGCGCCTTGACCGCGTCGTCGATCTTGCCGGCCGCCACTTGGACGCCCGTGCGGAGCGCTTGGCTGACGCGCGAGCCTTCGAGCTCGGCGAGCGCCGCCTCCGCGTCGCCCGAGGCGAGCAGCTGCTCGGCCCGCAGCTCTCGCTGCAGCCCCAGGACCGACTGCACGACGTTCGAAGGCGCCTTGCCCGCGTCTTCGACGGCGGCCAGGAACTTGTCGCGCTTGAGCCGCTCGTCGTGCGCCTTCTGCTCGGCCTCGTCGATCGCGAGCGCGCGGCGCGCCCGCGCCCGCGCCAGCAGCTGGCCGACGTCCGCGACGACGCGGTCCACCAGCTCGGTCACGTCGGCGGCGCCGGCG
>CAZTQF010000036.1:3487-11411 GCA_964615255.1 uncultured candidatus Brocadiaceae bacterium
GACGTCCGCGACGACGCGCGCCGCCGCCTCGCTGCGCCCCAGCCGGTAGTAGGCGCGACCCAGCAGGCGCAGCCGCGCGACCTCGCCGCTGAGATCTTCGCTCTGTTCGAGGTAGCCGTCCTCGACGAGCTGCGCCGCCTGCTCCCAGAGGTTGTGGTCCTCGCAGAGCTGGATCAGCCGCTTGCGACCGTAGCCCGCGGCCGAGCCGCCGGATGCGATCTTGTTGTGCGTGGGGTGCCGGGGCAGCTCGACGAGGTTCTTCGCGATCTGCAGCGCGTCGTCGACGCGACCGCAGTGCCCGAGGCTGCGCGCCAGCCACTCCTGGTTGTGGGCGTAGTTGTGGATCAAGAACGGCATCACGCCGTCTCGCATCATGTGCGCGTGGTCGGCGCGGCCCGAAGCCTCCTGCTGCCACGCAGCCTCCGGGTGACGGTGCAGCTTGGCGTAGATGTGGCCCGGCATGTGCCACTGGTGCGCGATCGCGGGCGCGCTCGCGCCGTTGCGGGCGGCCGAGCCGAGCGCCCGCCGCGCGTCCTCCCGGTCCCACAGGTGGATCCGGTAGTGGTGCGCCGGGTGCAGCGGCTGCGCCTCGAACACCTGGGCCAGCAGCGCGTCGATCGCCGCGTGCGAGACGATCGCGACGCCGCCGCCCCAGCGCGACGCGAGCCAGTTCTGCACCGCGAGGAACGCCTTGGCCTCGACGTCGTCGGGGTAGTCGAACACGATCGTGCCGAGGTCCTTCAGCAGCCGCCGGTCGAGCTTGTCGAGGTCTTTCTTCTCGCGCTTCTTGTTCTTCTCGACGACCTCCTCGATGGCAGCGTCCCGGCGCGCCTTGTCGCCCGAGCGCAGCTCCTTACGGTCCTTGTCGTCGACGCGGTAGTAGCGCGCCCACGCGTCGATCCACTGCTGCTCGCGCTCGCAGCAGTCGGCGCTGCGCGCGACCGCGTTGGCGATGAAGCCCGCGGCCCGCTCGGCGTTCTCGTCGTTGGCGCGGCACATGCCCCAGTAGGCCATGGCGCAGTCCGGGTGCAGCTTGGCCACCTGACGGAAGCTGCGCTCCGCCTCGAAGTGCCAGAAGCCGTGCTGCTGGGTGATCCCCTGGTCGAAGAACTGCTGCGCCCGCGCGCTGATGCCCTCTACCGGGAAGTGCACCGCGTCGCCGAGCCCTGGCATCAGGTAGGCCGCCGACCGCGGCCCCTCGTCGAAGGTGGTCCCGTGGCGGGAGTGGCCGTAGGTCTCCTGGGCGTCTTCTTGGGCGACGAGGAGCAGGGTGAGGAACGGCAAGGCGAGGGCGGCGCGCATGTCCGGATGGTAGCAGGCCCGGCCCGCGCGCGCCGCCGCGCGGGCCGTGGGCGGCGCCGGCCCAGAAAGTTCGACTTCTCGCGAACCGGATCCGCGCGTGCGCGTTCGCCCCCTTCGCCATGCGCAGGACCCTGATGCTCCTCTCCGTCGCCGCGGCCGCTGCCGCCTGCGACGACCACCCCGCCGCCACGATCCGCGAGGGCCAGCCGGTCGCAGAGCGTCCGCGCGCCGCCGCACCCGGTCGAAAGAACGCCACAGGCCCCACAGCCCCGCCGCCGCTCGAGAGCGCCGAGAGCGCCTTCGACTCCAACCAGTGGAACTCTGCGGTCGGGCTCTCCGGCGGCGCCGGCGGGCGCTACGCGACCCGGCTCGGCCGCGCGCGACGGAGCGACACGGAGAGCTACGCGGAGGTCCCCGCGAGCCAGTTCTTCACCGTGTCGGAGACGCCGCTCTCGACGTTCGCCGCCGACGTCGACAGCGCGTCGTTCACCAACGCACACCGGATGCTGCGAGACGGGGAGCAGCCGCCGACCGCGGCGATCCGCGTCGAGGAGTTCGTCAACGCGTGCCGCTACGACCTGCCGACGCCGACCGAAAGGAACACGTTCGCGGTCGAGGCGGAGGTCGCCGCGTGCCCCTGGAACCAGGACCGCGAGCTGGTGCGCTTCGCGCTCAGCACCCGCGCGATCGCCAAGGACAAGCTGCCGCCGTGCAACTTCGTGTTCCTGATCGACGTGTCGGGCTCGATGAGCAGCGCCGACAAGCTCGAGCTGTTCCAAAAGGCCAGCGACCTGCTGATCGACCAACTGCGTCCGCAGGACCGCGTCTCGATCGTCACCTACGCCAGCGGCGTGCGCGTGCCGCTCGACTCGGTGTCGGGGAGCGACCGCGGCAAGATCCGCGAGGCCGTGCAGACGCTGCGCACGAGCGGCGGCACCAACGGCCAGGGCGGCATCCAGGCGGCCTACGAGCTGGCGACCAAGAACAGGGTGCAGGGCGTCAACCGCGTGCTGCTCGCCACCGACGGTGACTTCAACGTGGGCATCCGCGACGCGGACGAGCTCGAGACCTTCATCGCCGCCCGCAAGGACGACGGCGTGTTCCTGACCGTGCTCGGCTTCGGCAAGGGCAACCTGCGCGACGACCGCCTCGAGCGGCTCGCCGACCGCGGCAACGGCACCTACCACTACGTCGACAGCCTGCACACGGCGCGGCGCGTGTTGGTCGAGGAGTTCGGCGCCGAGATGATGACCGTCGCCAAGGACGTCAAGCTGCAGGCCAGCTTCAACCCCGACCTGGTGAAGCGCTACCGCCTGCTCGGTTACGAGAACCGGACGCTCGCCGCGCAGGACTTCCGCGACGACAACAAGGACGGCGGCGAGATGGGCGCCGGCCACGACGTGACCGCGCTCTACGAGATCGAGCGGCAGCCGGGCGGGCCGACCCAGAAGACCGTGCTCGCGACCCTGCGGATCCGCTACAAGCCGCCCGAAGGGTCGACCAGCCGAGAGGTCGTGCACCAGCTCGTGGCGCCCAAGGGCCGCGCCCCCCGCCTCTCGGCCAACGGCCGCGTCGCGGCGACGGCGGCCGCCCTCGCGATGCTGCTCCGCCAGGACGAGCACCGCGGCGCGATCACGCCGGCGCTGCTCCAGGAGCTCGGCGGACAGCTCGACGCGGCGCACAACGCAGAGCTCGTCGCTGTCCTGCAGGCCGCCGTCGCGACCCTGGCGCAGGTCGAACCGGGCGCAGAAGGCGGCGGCGACGGCGGCCCCGGCGGGGACGGCCTCGCCGGGCGCTGAGCCGCGCTATCGCCCTGTCGCGAGGATCTTCTGCACGACCCCGGTCGTCGAACGGCCCGCGACGAGCGGCACCAGCACGACCTGGCCACCGTGGTCCTCGACCCACTCGCGGCCCACGACGCCCTTGTCGCGCCAGTCCTCGCCCTTGGCGAGCACGTGCGGAGTGACCGCCTCGATCACGGACCGGGGCGTGTCGTCGTCGAACGGCACCACGTAGTCGACCGCCTCCAGCGCCGACAGGACGGCCATGCGGTCCTCGAGCGTGTTGAACGGCCGGCCCGCGCCCTTCTCTTGACGCTGCACCGACGCGTCGGTGTTGACCGCCACCATCAGCGCGTCGCCGTAGCTCCGGCTCTTCTGCAGGTAGTCGCAGTGGCCGGCGTGCAGGATGTCGAAGCAGCCGTTGGTGAACACCAGGCGCCGCCCCTCGGCGCGCATGCGCGAGCCGAGCTCGACGGCCTGCTCGTGGCTGAGCACCTTGCCGCTGTGCGTCGGCGACGACTCGCCGAGCCGAACCAGCACCTCCCGCCGCGACGGCGCCCAGGTGCCGAGCTTGGCGACCGTGATGCCGGCGGCGTGGTTGGCGAGCCGCAGCGAGTCCTCCAGGGAGACGCCGGACGCCCGGCCGTAGGTCAGCATCGACACCACCGTGTCGCCGGCGCCCGTGACGTCGAAGACCTGGCGCGCTTCGGTCGGGAGGATCTTGTGCGAGCCGTCGCCGGTCTCGAAGAACACGCCGTCCTTTCCGAGCGTGATGACCGCGGTCTCGATGCCGGTGATCTCTCGGAGCCGCTGCGCCGCGGCGTGCATGTCCGCCGTGGTCTCGATGCGGACCCCCGTCGCGGCCTCGGCCTCGGCGCGGTTGGGCGTGAGCAGGTCGACGCCCCGGTAGATCGAGTAGTCGGCGCCCTTGGGATCGACGACCGTGACGCCGCCGACGCTGCGGGCGGCGTCGACCGCCGCCTGGATGATCGCACGGGTCAAGGCCCCCTTGCCGTAGTCGCTCAGGAGCACGCTCTTCCACGGGAACGGCCGCTGGTTCAGGACCTCCAGCATGCGCTCTTCGGCTTCGCCGCTGACCGGCGCGCGCGACTCCTGGTCGACGCGCAGCACCTGCAGCGTCTTGGCGACGTAGCGGGTCTTGCGCGTCGTCGGACGGGTCGGGTCGACGACCAAGGTCGCGGTGTCGATCTCCGCGTCGTCGAGCAGCGCGCGCAGCTGCTCGCCCGGGCCGTCCTCGCCGACGACGCCGAGCACCGAGGCCGAGGCGCCCAGGGCGCGCAGGTTGGCGGCGACGTTGCAGGCGCCGCCGAGCAGGTAGCGGTCGCGCTCGAAGTCGAACACCAGCACCGGCGCCTCGGGCGAGACCCGCTTGGCGTCGCCGTCGGCGTAGCGGTCCAGGATCAGGTCGCCGACGACCAACACGCGGGTGTCGGCGAGGGCGCCGAGCACGTCGCCGAGGCGGCGGTTGTCGCTGTCGAGTGAGGGCGTCATCAGCGGGGATCGTTCAGGCAGCCGCGCGCCTCGGCGCTGCAGACCAGGGCCTGGTGGAGCAGCGGCAGCACGATCTCGTGCATCGCCAGGATCGAGCGACCCTGCTTGGGCGGCCGCTGCACGACGTTGGTCATGGCCCGGTACTGCTGCAGCATGTCGAAGTTGCAGGTCAGGAAGTCGTCGGTCAGCTGCCCCCGGTTTCGCGCGATCGAGACGGCCTTCAAGAACACCTCCGGCATGATCACGGCGGAGCCGACGTTCAGCCAGACGCCCTTCTCGAGGCGGCCCACCGTGTCGGCGAACCGCCAGAAGTCGCGCTGCGTCGCGGCGCCGAGCGCCGCGCCGTCGAGGTCCGGGTCCATGTGCGTGATGTCGCACCCGAACGCGACGTGCACCGTCGCCGGAATCCCGAGGCGCGCAGCCTCGGCGAAGACCGACAGCTCTCGATGCGGCAGCGCGGCGTCGAGGATCGCCCGCCCCACCGCTTCGCCGAGGCCGAGCCCTTCGTCGTGGGCGCGCTTCGCCGCGCCGTTGAGCGCGTCCAGCGTCTCGCGCCACATCCCGAACGTGCCGTTCGGCAGGTTCTCGGCGACGTCCTCGCTGGTCGCGCCCTGGTAGGCCGTTTCCCAGTCGTGGATGGCCGAGGCGCCGTTGGTCGCGACGTGCGTGATCAGCCCCCTGCGCATCAGGTCGATGATCAGCGGCGACAGTCCGACCTTGAGCACGTGCGCGCCGAGCTGGACCCCGACCTCGCGGCCGTGCTCGCGCGCGGTCACGATCTCCGACACGACGTGCTTGAGCGACTTGCTGCCGTAGATGTCCGGCAGCGCCTCGAACCACCGCAAGAACCCGTCCACCGGCGGCAGCACCTCGGCGAAGTCCTCGCGCCGGACGAGGTTTCTGCGCTCGGCCAGCGGGCGGATGTTCAGCGGCGGCTGCGCTGCTTCGTCGGTTCGGTCGGGCATGGCTTCGGCCGCGCCATCGTGCCGACTGCGGCAGTTCCGGTCCAGAGGATCGGGCGCGGTTGTCGCTGCGCCGGGGGAGCGGCTCGCCTCAGAGCACGCTGGGACGCGACGCGTCCGTAAAGGGGTGCACGTCCTTGTCCCTGAGCAGCTGCAGCAGGTTGTCCTGACTGTTCTTCCTGGCGAACTCGACCTCGGCGTCGCTCGCGCCGACGAGGTGGAAGAAGTCGACGCGGCCCGCCGCGAGCTCGAACGAGGACGGGTAGTGCTTGGGCTGCTCGATGAGGAGCCAGCGCAGCTGGGACTCGAAGTCGGTCGTGATCGACGCGTTGAGCGGGACGCGGTTGCCGTACTCGAAGAGCTCGGCGTCCTGGTAGGTCCCCACCGCGACCAGCAGCTCGTAGGCCATCAGGTTGTGGAGCAGCGGCACCGCCCAGCCGGACTCCTCGTGCGACTCGACGACCAGCTCGAAGCCGACGCCCGCGAAGCCGCTTGGGTCCTTACCCGGTCGCTCGAGGTTCCAGGGGTTGCTCAGCCCCGACGTGACGTAGATCCAGCTGTCGCGCTCCTCGTGCGGGGGGCAGGCGAACACCCCGTGGTTGAACCACCCTGGGTGCGGCTGCCCGCGCTCGAAGCGCTGGTAGACCGCTTCGCCCGCCGTGTAGACGCCCTCGCCGAGGTCTCCGAACAGCGACCGGTAGACGCGGTCCTCGCGGTCGATCCAGAGCTTCTCGAACCACTCACTGAAGGCGGAGTCCGTCATCGCGTGCCGCGCACGCTACCACAGTTGGATCCGCGAGCCCCAAGCCCTATCCGTGACGGTCATGAAACGGAGCGACAAGGCGAGCAAGATCATGGAGCTGCTCGACGAGCGCTTCGGGTCGCCGCCGGTGCCGCTCGACCACGACGACCCCTTCACGCTGCTGGTGGCCGTGCTGCTGTCGGCACAGTGCACCGACGTGCGCGTCAACGAGGTCACGCCCGGCCTGTTCGCGCGCGCGCGCACGCCGCACGCGATGGTCGACGTGCCGGTGTCCGAGATCCGCGCGCTGATCAAGCCGTGCGGACTCTCGCCGCAGAAGTCCAAGGCGATCTCGGGCCTCTCGCGCATCCTGCTCGACGAGCACGGCGGCGAGGTGCCGGAGTCGCTCGAGGCGCTGGAGCGGCTGCCGGGCGTCGGCCACAAGACCGCGAGCGTCGTGATGGCGCAGGCGTTCGGACACCCGACGTTTCCCGTGGACACCCACATCCACCGCTGCGCGTGGCGCTGGGGCTTGAGCAACGGCAGCTCGGTCGAACGCACCGAACGCGACTGCAAGCGCGCGTTCCCGGAGGACCGGTGGAACGACCTGCACCTGCAGATCATCTGGTTCGGACGCACGGACTGCACGGCGCTTCGACACGACCCGGCGCGGTGTCCGATCTGCAGCTGGGCGATGAGCCAGGCGCGCCGCGCGGCCGAGCGACGGCGGCGCGCGCGCTGAGCCGCGGTCAGAGCAGGCCGCCGTCGATCTTTTGCACCGGCAGGTCGTAGCGGTCGGCGAGGCGCTGCGACGGCGTGCGGCCGGGCCGACGGGTCATCAGCCGCGCGATCGGCGCGTAGACGTAGCCGCCGCCGCCGTCGCGGAACAGGGCCGCGTGCTGCGCCACGGGCTGCGCCTGTCCGCCGACGCGACGACGACCGCTGAGGTGCACGAAGCGCACCACGCGCTCGCGCGGCACCACGGCGTCGATCCACGGCAGCGAGAGGGCGCCGGTGCGCTTGTCGACGACGGCGCCGGGCCCTTGCTGCTGCGCGGCGCGCTGCGCGAACCAGAAGATCGCGATGATCGAGGGCACCACCAGCAGCCAGAGCCCGCCCGCCATGGTCCACAAGAGCGCAGGATCTACGTGCGACGGCAGCTCGTAGCCAAGGCGCGCCAGCCAGAAGGGCGCCGAGGTCAGCAGCGCCGCGAAGCAGACGAGGAAGATCGCGACGCCGACTACCGGGACGCGCTGCTGGGTGACCGTGACGCGCTCGTCGTCCTCGCGAATCACCGCGCGCACCGCGGCGACGTCCGGGCCGAGCAGCACCGCCAGCTGCTCGGGCGAGGGCTCCTCGTCGAAGACGAGGTGCGACGGGCTGCCGCTCACGAGCGCCGCCGGCGCGACGGGGCCTTCTTGACGGCCTTCTTGGCGCCCTTCTTCGCGACGGCCTTTCGCTTGGACGACGCCTTCTCGGCGGCGCTCCGCTGCGTGACCTTCTTCTTCGCGACCTGCCGCTTCGCCGCGCGCTTCTTCGCCGTCCGCTTCTTCGCTGCGCCGCTACCGAACACGATCTCGCGCACCTCGTCGAAATGCTCGACGAAGAAGAACCGGATGCCGCGC
>CAZTQF010000037.1:0-4581 GCA_964615255.1 uncultured candidatus Brocadiaceae bacterium
CGACCGTCCGGGCCGCGACGCCGTCGACGGCGGGGACGACCCGCGTCTGGAACACGTCGTCCTGGGGCGCCTGCGCGACGAGCAGCGCGGTCACGAGCACGGCGCCGATCACCGCTTCTCCTCCCGCTCCAGCGCTTCTGCGCGGACCCGCTCGGCGGCTTGCTGCTGCGCGTGCGCGCGCGCGGCGCGCGCTCCCGCCGCGGCGTCCTCGCGGTAGCTGTTGCCGAGCTCGAGGTAGGCCTGCGCGACGTGCTGGTAGAGCCAGCTCGGGATCTGCCGCTGCTGCAGCAAGAACCGCGCCCAGATCCTGCGCAGCGACTCCTGATCGCCCAGCTCGACCGCAGCCGCGGCCTCCTTGACGAGGTCAGCGGGCAGCGAGTGGCTCTGCTCCAGCGCCTGCGCCTGCTGGGAGTAGCGGCGCGAGCGCGCGAAGTCCTTGTCGCGCGACGCGTAGAACGAGAGCGCGGAGAGCACGCTCAGGCGCTCGCTCGGCGGCATCTCCGGCCGCGAGTCGAGGTAGCCCTCCAGGATGGTCACCGCCGCGCTCCACTCGCGACGCTCCGAGGCGCGCAGGGCCTGGTTCCACGGCTCGTTCATCGACGGCGTCACGGGCGACGGCGTCGCGGGCGACGGCGTCGCGGGCGTCGGCGAGGTCGGCGCAGGGGCTTCGGTCGTGGTAGGAGCCGCTACCGCGGCAGGACCCGCAGCCGGCGCCGGCAGCATCGCGACGACGATCATCGCGACCACGTTCACGGCCAGCAGCACCCGAAGCACCAGCTCCCGATGGTCGCGGCCCGTCCGCGGCAGCGGCGACGCGGGCGCCTGGGTCGGCGGCTCGGCGTCGGCCAGCGCGGCCTCGGCCGCCGCGATCGCGCGCTCGCCTTCGGCGACCGCGGCGACAGCCGCTTCGATGGCCTGCTGTTCGAGGTCGACCTTGGGTGCGGGCGCCGTCGACTGCGCCGCCTCGACGACGGGGTCGCCGCCAGTAGGCGCCTCTGCAGCAGACGCCTCGCCATGCGACGCCATCAGCTCGTCGAGCTGCTCGTCCTCGACCGCGGCGTCCGCCGCCTCGGTCGCAACGTCTGGGTCGCGGTTCACGACCACCTCGGGTTGCGGGGCGTCGTCGTTCTCCGCGGGGATGTTCTCGGCCTTGTCGTCTGTCACGGCTAGCTCCAGAGTTCGGTCAGCTCCGCCGGGAGGCGCGGGCCGACACGGGCTCTCATCGGCATGTCATGGGTCGTTCCCCAACCTGCCGTCGTGAAATCGAGACGCGCCGGCACGTTGAGCAGGCAGATCCTGCCGCCCGCAGCGTTGCGTTCTGCGACAGCTGCGCACCAGCGCGCGAAGGTGTCCCGGTCTGCGACCGTGTCCTGACAGTCGAGCCCGAAGGCGCCTTGCTCGGGCCAGGCGGCGTCGATCGGAACGACCGGCAGGTCGACGTCGGGGCGCCCGTCGCGGCAGAGGCGCAGCTCGAGCGTGCGGCCCGCCCCGCTCCCCACGACACGCGCGTCGCCGCCGCGGACGACGACCTCGGGCACGCGGCCGTCGGGCAGCGCGGCACGCACCACGACGAAGGTCCCGTCGTCGTGGCAGCTGACGACGGCGTCCGCAGGCAGCTGCGCCAGCAGATCGTCGACGACCGCCTGCACGTCGCGGCACAGCGCGAGCTCCTCGCGCGGCGGGCAGCTGCTCGAGACGAGCTCACCGATCTTGGCCAGCAGCGCGTCCGGGCGCACCGGCTTGGCGATCGCGTCACGGATCGCGCCGGAGCGGTCGACCTCGTCGGGGTGGCCGCTCACCGCCAGCACCGGGCACGCGCACGCGCCAGCGAAGGTCCCCGCCGTGCCGTCGGGGAGGCGCCAATCGGTCACGACGACGTCGAAGGACTCCGCGCGCAGCGCAGCGCTCGCCGAAGCGCAGTCCGCGGCTGTCACCACCTCGTAGCCGCGCCGCCGCAGCAGCATGGCCAAGCCCTCGCGGATCCCGGGCTCGTCATCGACGAGCAGGCACTTCATCGCTGCGATCGGGCCGCGCGCGGCAAGGTGATCGTGAACCGCGCGCCGCTCGGGACGGGCACGCAGCAGACGTCGCCGCCGACGGCCTCGACGGTCGCGCGGACCGCGTGGAGACCGAGGCCCGTGCCGCCTGCGCCGGACCAACCGGCGTCGAAGACGCGCTCGACGTCCGCCGGCGCGACGCCGGCGCCGTCGTCCTCGACGTGGATCGAGACGTTGTCGCCGTCGTGCTGGGCCGCCACGCGCACCGTGGTGGCGCCGGCGTTGCGGGCGTTCTCGCAGAGGTTCTCCAGGGCGCGCGCCAGCAGGAACCGGTCACCGACCACCTGCAGCGCCGGCGGCGCGCAGACCAGCTCGGCGCGCTGCGACCGCGTGACGGCGACCAGCAGCTCCTCGACGTCGACGTGGGCCGGCTCCGAGCGCCGGTCGCGCGCCAGCTGCAGCCAGCCGTCG
The DNA here is from genome assembly GCA_964615255.1 of uncultured candidatus Brocadiaceae bacterium. Lineage (GTDB taxonomy): Bacteria > Planctomycetota > UBA1135 > UBA1135 > UBA2386. The sequence continues at coordinate 2,469 of CAZTQF010000037.1, forward strand.
AGCAGCCCGGTCATGCGGTCGAGGTCTCGAAGGACGCCGTCGAGGACCGCGGCCCGCGGGTCGCCGTCGTCGACCATGTCCCGGGCCAGCATCGCGCCGGTGAGCGCAGACGCCAGCGGGTTGCGGAGCTCGTGCCCGATCAGGCCGGGCAGGTCTTGCTGGTCGACCGAGCTCACGCGAGCACCTTGCTGCGCATCGGACGCTGGCCGAGCTCGTAGACGCGGATCTTGTTGTAGAGCGTGGTCCGGTTGATCCCGAGGATCGAAGCAGCGCGGCTGATGTTCCAGTCGGTGTCGTCGAGGACCTTGGCGACCAGCTGCGACTCGAGCGCGCGGATCGAGCGGTCCTGCCCCTCGAGCACCAGCGACGTCCGGTCGATCTCGTCGCTGCCGTCGGGCAGGCCGCCCGTGAACTTCGGCAGGTGGGCCTCGTCGATCATGCCGCTGGGGCAGACGATGCAGGCGTGCTCGATGGCGTTGCGCAGCTCGCGCACGTTGCCTGGCCAGGAGTACTCGGTGAGCGTCTCCATCGCCTCTTCCGTGAAGCCGGACAGCGACTTGCCCATCTGGCGGCCGATCTGGTCCAGGAAGAAGTGCGACAGCAGCGGCACGTCCTCGGCGCGCTCGCGCAGCGGCGGCACGTGCACAGCCATGACGTTGAGCCGGTAGAAGAGGTCCTCGCGGAACGAGCCCGCCTTGACCATCTCGCGGAGGTCGCGGTTCGTGCTGGTGATGATGCGGACGTCGACCGGCACGTCCTGGACGCCGCCGACGCGGCGGAAGACCCGCTCCTGCAGGACCCGCAGCAGCTTGGCCTGCAGGTTGGGCTCCATCTCCCCGATCTCGTCGAGGAACAGCGTGCCGCCCTTGGCGACCGCGAACAGGCCGTCCTTGCCCTCTCGGCTGGCGCCTGTGAAGGCCCCGGGCTCATAGCCGAACAGCTCGGCCTCGAGCAGCGCTTCGGTCAGCGCCGCGCAGTTGACCGCGACGAACGGGCCGTGGCGACGGGCGCTGCGCTCGTGCACGCAGCGGGCGACCAGCTCCTTGCCGGTGCCGCTCTGGCCGGTGATCAGCACGGTCGTATCCGGCGCGTGGGCGACCTGGTCGATCCGGGTCTGCACCTCGCTGATGCCCGACGACAGGCCGACGATGTCCGTCGAGGTCAGCTCGCGGACGCGGTCCTGCAGCCAGGTCAGCTCGTTCTTGAGCTGGCGCGCCTCGAGCACGCGGCGCACGGTCGCGAGGATCCGGTCACCGGTGAACGGCTTCTCGATGACGTCGCTCGCACCCTTGCGCATCGACTCGACCGCCTTGGCGACCGTGCCGTAGCCGGTGAGGATCAGCACGTCCGGCGACGGCGTGCCGATCCGGAAGCGGCTGATCGTGGACATGCCGTCGAGGCCGGGCAGGTTGAGGTCGAGGAACACGACGTCGAAGCTGCGGGCCTCGACGCGGCGCAGGCCGTCCTCCGCCGTCCCGGCGGTCTCGACGTGCAGGCCCTCCTGCTGCAGCAGGGTGCGGAGACCTTCGCGAACGCCTTCTTCGTCGTCGACGATCAGAACGCGGGGGAGTCCGGGGAAGCTGAGGTTCTTCATGTGCCGACCTTTGTCCTTTTTTGCGCCAGGCGCTGCGCGCGCCGGGGCAGATCCGATGGGTGCCTTGCCACCGGCTCTTTCGGCACAAACGGCCGTCGACCTTTTGGTCACTTCCCCGAAATCGATGCAAAACCCGCCTGTTCGCGGGCCCGCTCCTCAAGAGCTCGACACGTCGTCCGGATGATGTGCACGACACCGACGCCCGGAGAGGGGCGCCGGACACCACCAGGAGCAACAGGGGATTATGGGACTCAGAGTCAACACCAACGTCACGTCCATCAACGCGCAGCGGAACCTCTCGTCGGTCACCACCCGACTGAGCAACAACTTCCGCCGCCTGTCGACGGGCCTTCGCATTTCCACCGCCGCCGACGACGCCGCCGGCCTCGCGATCTCGGAGCGCCTGCGCTCGCAGGTCCGCTCGCTCGAGCAGGCCAAGCGCAACGCCAACGACGGCATCTCGTTCGTGCAGACCGCTGAGGGCGCCCTCAACGAGGTCAGCTCGATCCTGACCCGCCT
>CAZTQF010000037.1:4681-11332 GCA_964615255.1 uncultured candidatus Brocadiaceae bacterium
CAGGCCAGCATCTCGGTCCTCTCGCAGGCCAACGCCCAGCCGCAGTCCGCGCTCCGACTCCTCGGCTGATCGGCGCCCACGCGAGGCGGGCAGGGAGATCCCCTAGCCCGCCCCGCGCGCCCGCGGCGGAGTCGCCCGCCGCACCGCGACAAAGCGGCCCCCGCGGTCAAGTGACCCGCGGCGCGTTCCGATAACCCCTTCAGCGGGATCGGTCTCGCGCACGCCACATGTCAACCGCAGGAATCAGCTTCGGCGGCCTCGCGTCCGGCCTGGACACGCAGGCGATCATCTCGGCCCTCGTCGCCGTAGAGCGTCGCCCGATCCTCCAGCTGGAGCAGAAGGAGAGCAGCCTCAAGAAGCAGAAGTCGCTGTTCGGCGACCTCGACGGCCTGCTCGACAAGCTCAACGACTCGGTCCGCAAGCTGAAGACCGCGAGCAGCTTCCTGACGATGTCGGCGTCCTCGAGCAACGAGGACATCCTGACCGCGAGCGCCAGCAGCACCGCGACGCCCGGGACCTACGACGTCCGCGTGCTCGCGCTCGCGAGCGGCCAGATCAACACGGCGGGCGCGGCCTCGGCTTCCGACCCGATCGCCAACAGCAACTCTTCGGTCACGCTCCAGCTCGACGCCGGCGGCCAGACCTACTTCATCACCGCCGACAACAACCTCAACGCGATCGCGGCGGCGATCAACGACGAGGCCGAGAACAGCGGCGTGCGCGCCGAGGTCATCGACACCGGCGCGACCAACCCGGACCCGAGCGAGCGCTACCAGCTCGTGCTCCGCTCCGAGGAGCCGGGCACCGGCAACGCGTTCACGCTGACCTACGACGACGGCGGCGTCGGCTTCCAGGACCTCGTCAACACGCTCAACGACCCCGCCAACACCACGGCCGCAGCCGACGCGCAGGTCGAGGTCAACGGGGTCGTCGCCTACCGCTCGACGAACACGATCAGCGACCTGTTCGGCGGCATCACGCTCGACCTCAAGTCCGTGCCCGATCCGCAGGAGACCGTGACCGTCACGGTCGCGACCGACGGCGAAGAGACCAGCGAGACCGTCAAGGAGCTCGTCGAGGCCTACAACGAGCTGGTCGACTTCTTCGAGGCACAGAACAAGGTCGACGAGGAGGGCGCCGCCTCCGGACCGCTGTTCGGGGACACGACGCTGCGGTCGATCCGGACCAGCCTGCGCGGGATCCTGGGCGGCTCGTTCGCGACCGGCAACGAGGCGTTCCAGCTGCTCTCCCAGGTCGGCGTCACCGCCGACACCGACGGCAGACTGGAGTTCAGCCAGAGCAAGTTCGAGGAGGCGCTCGCCGAGGACGAGGGCGCGGTCACCGCCCTGTTCACGGACAGCACCTTCGGCCTCGCAGGGCGGCTGGAGGACCAGATCGACGTCTACACCGACTCGGTGGACGGGTTGATCAAGACGCGCACCGACAGCTTCGACCGCCGCATCAAGACGACGAAGGACCGCATCGAGGACGCCGAGCGCCGGCTGAGCCTCTACGAGCAGCGGCTGACGCAGAAGTACGCCAACCTCGAGCAGCTGCTCACCAGGCTCCAGAGCCAGGGCAGCTCCGTCGGCGGCATCGCGCAGGCGTTCGGCTAACCGACCACCCACGACAGAGAAGCACAGGAGAACCCCCATGACCTACGCCCAAGCAGCCGCGACCTACCAGCGCAACGCGGTGATGACCGCCTCCCCCGAGAAGCTCGTGAAGATGCTCTACGACGGCGCGCTCAAGAACCTCGAGCAGGCCCGCGTCGGCCTGCAGCAAGACGAGACCGCCCGCTCGCAGGAGGTCGGCAACGCGCTGAGCAAGGCGATGGGCATCATCGGCGAGCTGCGCGCGAGCCTCGACCACGCCGCCGGCGGCGAGATCGCCCGCGACCTGGACGCGCTCTACGAGTTCTGCCTCGACCAGCTCAGCAAGGCCAACATCGAGCGCACCGCCGCCGGCGTCGTCGCGACGACGGACGTCATGCGCACGCTCAAGGAAGGCTGGGACGGTGTCGTCCCCGCGTAACGAGGTCGCCGCCGAGGGCGCCCTCGAGCAGAGCGACGTCGCCTTCGCCCTGCAGGAGCTCAACGCCTGCTGGAGCCAGGCCTACGCCGACATGACGCGAGGCCAGCTGGACTCCGTCGCGGGCCTGCTCGACCAGGCGGAGCAGCACCTCACGGCGGCCGGTGACGGACGCGGCGACTCCCCCGCCGAGGCGAAGCTGCGTCGACAGGCCGCCTCGAGCCACGCGCTGCTCCAGCACGCCATGCGGGTCGGCCTGGACGGGATCCGCGACGAGCTCGGCAAGCACCGCCGCGGCAAGCGCGCGCTGCGCGGCTACGACCGCACCGAGAGCGACGCCGGCAGCCGGGTGCTGCGCGACGTCTGAGCGCTCACCGCGCCTCGTGCCAGCACGACCCCGCCGCGTAGCGCGCGCGACGGTCCTGGAAGTGGGCGACGACCGACGCGTCCGCCTCCGTCCGCGCGCGCTCGATCGCGACGTCGATCCAGCGCAGCGCCTGCGCGAAATCGCCGCACTCGGCGTAGGCCGCCGCGGCGACCACGGGGACCTGTAGCGGACTTGGACCGGGCGCCGCCAGCAGCGGCTTCATCAGCGCGAGCGCGCGCGCGCCGGCGCGCAGCGCGGGCGAAGGTGCGGTGGTGTAGACCGTCGCCGCGAACACCGCCACGGTCGCGTCCTCGGCCGCGAGCGCGACCGCGAGGTCCGCGCAGACCTTGGCGGAGTCCCAGTCCCGCACCGAACGGTCCAGGAAGCCCAGGTCCACCAGCGCCGAGACGTCCCGTGGCGTGATCCGGAGCACCTCGCGGAGCTGCGCCCGCGCGCCCTCGACGTCGCGCGTGGCCATCAGCAGCCGCGCGAGCCCCTTGCGCGCCTTGAGGTGCTCGGGGTGCGCCGCGGCCGCCTGCTCGAGGAGCGCCCTGGCTGCTGCGAGGTTGCCCGCGCGCGCCTCGAGGTCGGCGAGCGTGACCGCGCTGAACGCGTGACCCGGCGCGCGCGCCAGCGCGGCGTCGAGCTTGCTGCGGGCCGCTTCGAGCTGCCCTCGCTCCAGCAGGAGCGCGCCGAGCAGCGCCAGCACCTCGACGTCGTCGGGGTCCGCGGCGAGCGCGCGCTCGAAGGCCGCTTGCGCGCGCGACAGGTCTCCGCGGTCCCGGTGCGACAGACCCAGGACCCGCAGCGGCGTCGCGGCCGGCGTCGCGCCCGCGGCCAGCGCGCGCTCGACCAGCTCGACCCCGAGCTCGAGGTGGTGGTGCGCCTGCAGGTAGGCGGTGCCGAGGTAGAGCTCGCCCTCTGCGCCCTCGGGCGCGGTCTCCGGGAGGAAGAACGCGAGCTCGCCGGTGTAGACGTCGCGCCGCTCCTCGCGCGGCGCGGTCAGGTCGGCCGAGGGCGGCCGGCGCACGATGCGGTGGTCGGTCATCACCGCGTGCACCACGTCGATCGTGCGCCGCTTGGGCATGTGGCACGCAGCGCAGTCCTCGGCCGCGACGCCGGCGGCAGCGGCGTCGCCGTGCTCGACCCCGCACGCGTCCGCGCCGTGGCATGACGCGCACGCGTCACGGATCATCGCGGCGCGCTCCGCCGCGGGCGCGGTGTGGTGCGGATCGTGGCAGGTGATGCAGCTCAGCTCGCCGGCGCTCTCTTGAAAGCACTTCGACTGCATCAGCCGGTAGCCGTGGTGCGCGATCTCGAAGCGCTCCTCGACGTCGGTTCCGGGAGGCGAGTCGATCGGCAGGACGTAGTCCTCCAGGTCCTCGCCCGGACGGAACGAGAACACGTCACGACCGAACCGTCGGACCGAGTGCGGCAGCCCGGTGTTCACGGCGGTCTCCAGGTGGCACTGCATGCACACGTCCATGGCGCGCTTGGGCGTCAGCGCGCCCGGGTTGACGATCGCGTGGATCACCTCGTCGTAGGTGCTGTCGGTCCGCCGCGCGACCTCCACGTGGCGCGCGCCGTCGCCGTGGCAGCGCTCGCAGTCGATCCCCGCGGGCAGCGCGCCTTCGTAGGCCGTCGCGCTCACGCCCGCCGGGACGCGCGGATACGCGTTGTGACAGAACATGCAGTCGTGGTCGATCGGCCGCCGGAAGTCGAGCTGGCCCTCGTAGTCGTAGCCGGGGCTCATCTGCCAGGCGCCCGACTCGGCGTACCACGACACCGGCAGCTGCATCGCGTCGCCGCCCTCGGTGTAGTTCACGTAGGTTCGCACGTGCCGCCCCGAGCCCATCACGTGCGTCGCCTCGCGCTCGAACTCGTGCACGCGGCGCCCTCCCTCGGTCTCCATCCAGCGGACCTGGAAGTAGCGGTCGCCGCGCTTCTCCATGCGATAGTGGAAGCCCGTCGCCTCGTGGAACAGCGTGTTGTCCTGCTCCCAGTCCTCGACCTCGCCCGCGTCCTGGATGCGGGCGAAGGAGCGCGCCATCGCGACCGTGTCGTGGTAGGTCCGGTGCAGGTCCTCGTGACACTCGGCGCAGACCTGGTCGCCGACGCGGCCCGAGCGGGCGGCGGGCGTCGCCTGGGCGGACGTTGGCGCGGGCGCGGCGCGGTCCCCCCCGCCGCAGCTCGTGGCCACCGCGACGCTCCCTACGAACAGGAAGAGCCACGCAGCGGCCCACCGACACCTCGGATCCAAACGCACCCGGGCAGTCTAGCCACGGCGGACGCCGCAGCGCAGCTTCCTCGCGACCGGGTGTCGGCCGCTCAAGCCAGGTTCTGCAGGTTGAACTGCGCGTCCTCGTCCTGCGGATCGAGCTTCAGCGCGTTCTCGAAGCAGCTGCGCGCCTCGTCCGCGCGCTCGAGCTTCCACAGGCAGACGCCGCGGTTGTTCCAGGTCTGGGCGTCGCCGCCGTCCACTTCGGCGGCCCGCCGGAAGCAGTACTCCGCCTCGGTGAACTGCTGCTGGCCGAACACCACCATGCCCAGGTTGAACCACGCCTCGCCGTTGTGCTCGTCGGCCGTGATCACCTCGTTGAACGACGTGATCGCGCCGGCGTCGTCGCCGCAGACGTACTGGACGAAGCCGAGCTGCATGCGGTATTCGAGCTCGGTCGGCGAGAACGTCGTCGCCGCCTGCAGGTGCGGCATCGCCTCGTCGTAGAGACCCTGCGACAGGTAGGCCTCGGCGGACGTGCGGTGGATCTCGGCGAGCCGCGTGCTCAGCTCCGAGAGGCTCTCGCAGATCGCGGCCTTGGCCGCGTCGTCGGTCGGCGCGACGACGAGCGGCGGCACCTGGCCGTCGCGCGCGTCGCGGATCCGCGTCGGGATCGCCTGGAAGCCCTGCGGCTGTCCCGGCTGCATCGTCTGCTCCGTCGACGCAGGGGTCGCCGGGCTCTGTTGGGTCGTGGTCATCGTCTCTCTCCTCTCCATTGGGGGTTCGGCCGTCAGATACCGGCCAGAAGTTGGTTCACGGCGGCAGCCTCCTCGACGAGGCTGCGCTCCTCGAGCAACCGCACGGTGTGCCGGCCCATCTGCCGGGCGGCGTCGTCGCGGCCGATCTGGTGCAGCAGCAACGTGGTCTGGTGACACGCGCCGGGGCTGTCCGGGTGCGACTCCAGGAACGTCGACAGCACGCCCAGCGCGCGCGGGATGTCGCCGCTCTCGACGTGCAGCCGCGACAGGACCAGGTGCGCGACCTCGTAGGAGGGCTCGATCGCGATCGCCTGCTCGAGCAGGCGCTGCGCGCGCACGCGGTCGCCGCGCAAGAGCCACGCCTGGGCGATCCCGGCGAGCGATACGTAGCTGGTGATGCCGTCCTGGATGGGGACCACGAGCACGGTGTCCCGGTAGGCGAGGCACCGGCGGTAGTGCTGGATGGCGCCCTCGGCGTCGCCGTCGACGATCGCGAGGCTCGCCGCGAGGTAGTGCAGGTTGGGCGTCGCCACGAACCGGCGCAGCGCCGTCTCGATGACCTCGCGGGCGCGCGCGCCGTCACCGGCGCGTTCGGCCTCCAGCGCGCACAGCGCCGCGACCTCGCCCGCGTAGGGCAGGCCGCGGAGGGTCGAAGGCGGCGCCGCGAGGATCAGCTCGAGGCACCGGTCCAGCAGGCGGCGCGCGTCGGCGCTGCGGCCGGGCACGCGCCGCAGGAAGTCGCCGTACTTGTAGTGGCCGTAGATGTCGTCAGGGGCGCGCTCGAGCTGCTTGAGGAACAGGCGCTCGTTGCGCTCGTCCTTGTTGCGGTCGACCATCACCTGGTCGGTGTAGCCGTGGTGCTCGACCTCGACGTCCGCGCTGAGGATCTGCAGCCCGAGCGGGCCGCCGACCGCCTGCAGGCTCGGCGTCACCTGCTCGTGGATGACGTTCTCGTAGTGGATGCCCGGCAGGTTTCGGAACAGCCGGACCATCATGACGCCCAGCGTCTTGCCGCCGGTGTAGACGTTGGTGAAGCGCAGGTGGTAGCCGAGCGCGCGCGGGTCCGAGACCAGCTCACGGATTCGCTCGCAGCTGCCTTCGAGCAGGAACTCGTCGGCGTCCAGCACCAGGACCCAGTCGCCCGTCGCGGCCTCGAGGCCGCGGTTGCGCGGCGCGGCGAAGTCGTCGCGCCACGGGTCGTGCACGACCTTGGCGCCGTAGGATCGCGCGATCTCGACCGTGCGATCGGTCGAGCCCGTGTCGACAAGCACCAGCTC
>CAZTQF010000038.1:0-11199 GCA_964615255.1 uncultured candidatus Brocadiaceae bacterium
CGAGCTCGACGTAGGCGAAGCCCGCCCCGACACCGTCGCCCTGGTAGCGGACCACGCTCCGCTCCGGGCAGAGCGCGCGGTCGAACGAGAACGCGCCCGCGTCGACCCTGCACGCGCCCAACGCAGGCGGCGGCGACGGCGACGCGAAGGCGAGCTGATCGGGGAAGAACGTCAGCTCGAGCGGCGGCGGCGCGCCGTCGGGCGCTTCGAAGCGGACCTCGCCGTGACGCTGCTCGTAGGCGCGCACGCCGTAGTAGCCCGCCGCGACGAGGGCGGCGACGGCCGGCGCAGCGACCCACGGCACCCACGCGCGCGAGGGGCGGGGGCGTCGTCGGGTCCGTGAGCTTGCCACGTGGACGACGATACCGTTCGCTGCGGTCCATGTGGATCTACCTGCTCCGTCACGGCGTCGCCGAGGACCTGCGCGCAGGCCTCGACGACGAGGACCGCGCCTTGACCGAGGAGGGCCGGAAGAAGCTCCGCGCCGCCGGCGCAGCGTGGCGTCAAGTCGTGCCGTCGCCAGGCGTCGTGGTCACCAGTCCGCTGCTGCGCGCGCGCCAGACGGCGGAGGTGTATGTCGAGGCGACCGGCGCGCCCGCAGACCGCCGCGTCGACGCGTGCCTGTCCCCGGTCGCGCCGCTCCGGGGCGCCGTGTCGATGCTGGAGAGCCAGCTGCTGGGAGGCACCGACAGCGTCACGCTGATCGGGCACGAGCCGCACCTCGGCTGCCTCCTCGGCGTCCTGCTGACGGGTCAGGAGAGGCTGTCGATCCCGCTGAAGAAGGGCATGCTCGTCGGCCTCCGGACCGCGGGATCGACGAGCCTGGTCGCGAGCTTGCGCTTCTGCCTGAGCCAGAAGGCCGCCGCCGCGCTCACGTGAGGCGCGTCACTTCGGCACCGCGACCAGCTTGAGGCCCTTGGCGCCGGCTTCGCCGACGTCGAAGACGCCGCACGCGTAGATCACCTGCTCGCGCCCCTTCAGGTTGACGATGAGCTCGGCCTCGTAGCGGCCCGGGAACACCTCGTCGGTCGAGAAGCTGCCATCTTCGCGGACCCCAAAGCCCAGGCTCACCGGCCCTTCGTTGGGCGGCGCGACCGCCGGCCCGAGCCGCTTGACGGTCATGTAGCGCCACCGCCCCTTGTCGGCGACGGCCGACAGGTCGACGGTCCCGGTGGTCATCACCTTGGCCTCGAGCTGCACGACGAGGCCCGTGACCGGCTGCGACGCCCGCACCTCGACGTCGGTGAGCTGCGCCTCGTAGGCCTCCTCGTCGTCGCGCCCCTCGACCCGGATCGTGTAGCTCGCCTCCGCGACGTCGCGGAACAGGAACGTCCCGTCGTCGTTGGTCGCGAGGAACTTCCGCACGCGCCCCTCGAAGCCGCGGCCGCCGAGCTGCGCTCTCGCCTGGACCATGACCTTGCCGGCCGGGCGTCCGTCCGGGAGGTAGACGACCCCGGCGATCGAGGACGTGTTGATGTCGATCAGCAGGTCCTTGGGCTCGCCTTCGGCGAGCGCGACCTGCTGGGACCACACCGACTGCCCGGGCCCCATGAACATCCCGCCGTCGCCGCCCATCACGGACACGGTGCCTTCGCCCGCCGAGACGATGCCCAGGTCGAACCGGCCGCGCTCGTCGACCTCGCCGGCGAAGCGGTTGCTGTTGATGCGGGCGACGAGCGTGTAGCCGGTGGCCGCGCGGCCGTTGACCATCACCGTGCCCGACAGCTGGGCGGTCGGGCCCTCGAGCGGCTTCTTGCCGACCTCGAGCCGGACCTCGGCGGTCTGTCCGGACAGGACCTCGACGCGCTCGCTCGGCATGTTCGACTCGATGAACATCGACTGCGCGAGCTCGAAGGTCGACCCCGGTGACCGGAGCGTCTCCAGCGAGTTGAGGGCGGCGACCCAGTAGCGGCCGGGCTGCAGGTTGCGCAGCTCGAACGTGCCGTCGAGGCCTGCGGTGACCATCTGCGGCACGCTCTCCATCGGCCCGCGGGGGCCGCCGCTGCGCCGGTGCAGCACCGCGACGCTGAACTTGCCCGGCAGCGGCGGCTTGCCGTTCTCGCTGAGCACGCCTCGCAGCGTGCCCGGAGCGACGAGCACGAGCACCAGCTCCTCTTCCTGCTTGGCCTCCCCGTGCACCACCCCCCACAGCGGGTGATCCGCGCTGACGCGGAGCGAGGTCGCGCGGATCTTGTCGATGGTGAGGCGACCGTCCTTGTCGGTCCGGCCGCAGTTGATCGGCATCTCGACGACGCGTTCGCCGCGCGGCTCCGCGTAGATCGCCGCGTTGCGGATCGGCTCCTGCTCCTCGTTGACCACCCGCACGGCGAAGCGGTCGGGCGCAGCGAGCTTCACCGTCGCGGCGACGTCCTGCTCGATGATCTCGAAGACGGCCGACCCCGTGGCGAGTCCGTCGATATCCGCGAGCAGCGTGTAGGTGCCCGCGTGCAGGTCTGTGAGGACCCAGCGTCCGTCCTCGGTCCGCTCGACCCGGTCCTCGAGGGCGACCGGCGGCGCGAAGCCCATCATGTACATCTCGGCGGCGCCGTCACCCTTGCGGCCGCGCAGGAGCTTGAAGCGCACCTGCTCGGGCGCGCTGCCGTCGGGCTGCTGCACGGAGACTGTCGCCGAGAACATGGCGGGGAGCGTCACGATCACGTCGCCGTTGATCGACTGAGGCTCGGCGAGCACCCAGGCGTGCTTGGACGAGCGACGCGCCGCGACGGTCACGTCGCCCGGCGCGAACCCGGTGCCGGCGATCTCGCCCTCGGCGTTGGTCTCGCCGAGCAGCTGCGCGAGGTCGACGGGGACCATCGCGAGCGTCGACCCCGCTGCGACCTCGGCGCCGGCGATCGGCTCCCCCTTGGTGTCGAGCACCTTGGCGTAGAGCTCCTCCCCGAGCCGCATGTTCACCTTGCCGACGTTCTTCTCCTGGCCGGCGCGGACGAGCACGCTGTCGCGCACGAACGAGAGGTGGTCGCGCGCCGTCACGGCGAACATGTTGCTCCCCGGCATCACGCCGACGAGCCGGAACGACCCGTCCGCCGCCGAGCGGGTCGTCGGGATCGGGAAGTCGTCGAAGATCTGCTTCACCCAGGCGGGCATCGGCACCACCTGGACGGGCGCGCGCGGCTCGCGGATCAGCAGCGCACCTTCGGGATCGAAGCGCTCGGCCGGGAAGAAGCGCGCCAGCGCGCCCGGGATGTCCGCCGCGCGGACCAGCGCGCCGGCCAGCGGCGCGCCGTCGGCGTCGTAGACGACGCCGGAGATCACGCCGGCGTTGTTGAGCACGACGTCCCCGAGGTCCACGACCTCGCCGGGCGACGGCGCCTTGGTCAACACCTGGTGCGTCGGCGCGTCGGTGCCGATGCCGGCGAACATCATGTAGACGCCGCGGGGCCAGACGCCCGTGATCTCGAAGCGGCCGTCGTCCGCGGTGCGGGTCTCGCCGGCGACGAGCTGCGGCGCGAAGGCGGCGGGGTCGGCGTCGAACAGATCTGCTTTGACCTGCAGGACCGTGTCGAGCGCGCCCCGGTAGATGCGGACGCCGGTGTCCGGCACGGGCGTCTTCCGCCAGTCGACTACGCGGCCGCGGAAGCCGCAGAGACCCGCGCGGATGTCGGGGTCGTCGAGCAGCGGGTCCCCGGTCGTCGTCACGGCCTCACGCGAGAGCGCGCCGGCGTCGGGTCCGAGCGGCGCGCTGGCCGGGACGCTGCTGGGCGCGGCCTGCTGACGCAGCTCCGGCGCGCCGTAGGCCTTGGGCGGCGGCGGCGCGGCGCTGCCGAGCAGCCACCAGAGGCTGCCGACGACGGCCGCGACGAGGAGGGCCAGGGTGACGACGAGCGAGCGCTGCATGTTCGAGGGGGGACGCGGGGCGCTGTCCGGTAGCCAATCGAGCGCCGAACCTGCCGCGATTCGACCGGAACAGGCCGATATTCGCGGCCCAGGCCTCAGCGGAGGCGGTGCGCGCGCCACATGGCGAGGGTCGCGAGCACGATCGCGTGGTCGATGCCGCCGCGCCGCACGAGGTCGTCGACCTCGTCCGCCGGGACCTTGACGACCTCCAGATCCTCGCCCAGGTCCTGCTGCAGGTCGCCCTCGAGCGTGCAGCCCTCGGCGAGGAACACGTGGCAGCGGTTGGTCATCAGCGAGGGGTTGGGGTTGTTGTCGCCCAGCGAGGTCCACTCCTCGGCGACGTGGCCGGTCTCTTCTCGCAGCTCGCGCACCGCGGCCTGCAGCGGATCCGTCTCGTGCGGGTCGATCATCCCGCCGGGCAGCTCCAGCGAGACCCGCTCGCTGCCCTGCCGCCACTGGCGCACGAAGACCACCTCGCCCGCCGCCGTGATCGGGACGATGTTGACCCAGTTGGCCGTGTCGATCAGGAAGAACGGGATCTCGACGCCGGTGCGCGGCGAGCGCTGCAGCGAGCGTCGCACCTCGAAGACGAGGTGGCGCGCGAGGATCTCGTCGCCGAGCTTCTCCCAGGGTCTGGTCATCTAGCGTGCTCCTTGGATGGGGAGCCGGCGTCAGCGCCCGAGCTCGAGCCCCTGCACCCGCTGCCCCGCGACGGCCGTCGTCGGGAGCGAGAGCTGCCTGCCGTCCCCGAGCGTCAGCCGCCCGGGGCCGAAGCGCACCGTCTCGATCACGAAGGCGCCGGAGGAGTCCGTGGTCATCACGTCCGAGAGCTTGAGCTTGCCGCCCTCGAGCACGCGCCGGCCCGGCACCCCAGGCGTGCCGCGGAAGTTCGTCGGTCGCCAGCGCACGGATGCGTTGGCGAGCGGGAAGCCGTCCGGGCCGAAGACCACGCCTTCGAGCGTTCCGGTCAGCCCGCCGTCGACGCGCGCCGCGGGCGCCGCGGGCAGCAGGTCGTAGTCGGCGAACGGCGCGCCGGGGTCGACCATCTCGGCGTAGGTGACGTAGTTCGGCGCCTGCACCACGAGCCGGGACGCGATGTCGCCGGCGGTCGTCATGTCGAAGGTGCCGTCGGCGTCGGTCTTGACGGTCACGGCCCCGCCGCCAGCGATCTGCCAGACCACGCTCGCGCCGGCGATCGGCGCGAGGCCGGGACGCGCGCGCACGCGGCCTCTCAGCGGCGCGCGAGGCAGCGGCTCGAGACGGATCTGCTGTCCCTCCGCGGGCACCGGCACGCCCTCCAGCGCGACCGGCCGGTGCAGGTCGTGCCGAACCAGCAAGGTTCGCGCGCCGCGCGGCAGCGGGCCGAGCACGAACGCGCCGTCCGCTCCCGTGGTCGCCACGAGGCCGAGCGGATCCCCGCCCTGCAGGCTGATCCGGGCGTCGGGCAGCACGTTGCCCGAGGTGTCCGCCACCACGCCCGTGATCCGATCCCCGGGAGCCATCCGAACGATCCGCACCGCGGGCTCGGGCCCTACTTGAACCGGGAACGTCGCCGCCGCGACGAGCCCGGACGGCGTCGCCGCCTGCAGCTCGTAGCTGGCGGAGACCGCGAAGCGCACGGCCAACGCGCCGTCCGAGGCCTGGTAGACGTGCTCGTCCGTGGGGCCTCCGTGGACCTGCTGGTCTCGACTGACCACGCGCGACGCCATCATGCGGTGCTCGGACCACGCGCGGCGGCTGACGGAGTCCAGCTCGGAGACGCGGCCGTTGTCTACGGGCTGCACACCCGCCGCGATGCGGAGCTGCACGAACACGTCGCCGAGCGGCTGGCCCTCGTCGTCGACGAACGAAAAGCGCCGCACGCTCGACCAAACGTCCTCGACGAGGCGGATGACCTGCGGGTTGTCGGCGTCGCTGCCCGGACGCACCGGGGCCAGCCGGAGCAGGTAGCCCTCGCGCACGACCGCCAGCTGGGCGGCCTCGGTGAGCGGGATCTGCGCGAGGCCGTCTTCATCGGTGACGGCGAGGTCTGCGCCGGTCGAGAGCCGGCGCACAGCCGCCCCGGCCACGGGCTGTCGATCGCCGTGATCCTCGACGCGGAGATACGCGGTCGGCCGATCCGCCAGCACCCCGGGGTCGATGTCCGCGGCCTCGGTCCGGGTGGCGACCACGCCGTCGGGCAGTCCTGGGCGCGGCCGGGTCTGCGCCGCGACCGGATCAACCGCTCCGGGCTGCTCCTCGCCGCCGCCAGCAGGCGGCAGCGGCGGCGACACGTCGGACTGCGTCAGCCAGAACCCCGCCCCGGCCAGCGCCAGCAAGATCAACACCACGAGCGCGCCACGCATGACAGGGGCACGAGCATACCTCCCCGTCTATGCTGACCGTTGGATGCCTACGACGACGCCCTCGGCCCGAGCCCTCTGGTGGCTGCTGCTCGGCCTCTCGGCCGCTGCATTCGGCTGGTTCGTCTTCGCCGTCAGCCAGCGCGTCCTCTACCCGCACGAGCTCGAGTGGATGGAGGGGGCGCTCGCTGACCACGCCGCGCGCGTCTACGAAGGCCTGCCGCTGTACTGCGAGCCGACCGCCGAGCACGTGCCCTTCCTCTACTCGCCGATGCTGTTTTGGCTCGGTGCCATGGGCATGAGCCTCGGCCTCGACGGCGTCGTCGCGCTCCGGCTCATCGCGGCCGGCAGCGCCGTCGCGAGCGCGATGCTGATCGGGCACTGGGTCCGGGTCGAGACCGGACGCGTCCTGCCTGGCCTCGTCGCCGTCGGGCTGTTCTTCGCCGGCTACGGCTGGCTCGCGTGGTGGTACGACCTCGCGCGCAACGACGCGCTGTTCGTGTTTCTGGCGCTCGCTGCGGCGTATGTGCTGCGTCACGGCGGAGACCTCCGCTGGCTCTGGGCCGGGCTGCTGGCCGCCGCCTCGCTCCTCTCGAAGCAGTCGGCGCTGATGTGGCTGCCCGCCGTAGGCGTCGGCTGCCTGCTGTGGGATGCGCGCTGCGCCTGGAAGTTCGGCGTGACGAGCGCGCTCGCGATCGGCGCGTGCGTCGGCGTCCTGCACCTCACGAGCGACGGCTGGTCGACGTTCTACCTGTTCGAGATGCCGAGCCACCACGGCGTCGTCGGCGACCGCAAGCTCGGCTTCTGGACCGAGGACCTGGTGGCTATGTATCCGCTCGTGCTGCTGGGCGTGCTGGGCTTCGTCGCGCAGGCAAGCAGAGCGCGCGGCCCGGCGCTCTACCTCGCGGCCGTCGGGAGCGGCGCGCTGCTCACTTCGTACCTGTCGAGGATGCACGTCGGCGGCTTCGAGAACGTGATGATGTACGGCTTCGCGGGCGCCTGCGTGCTCGGCGGGGTCGCGCTCGCGGACGAGGCGCGCTGGCTGCGCACGACAGCGCCAGCGCTGCTGCTGCTCCAGTTCGGATGGCTGGGCTACGAGGCCTACGAGCGCGGCGCCGCGACGCTGCTGCCGTCCGCCGCGCACGCCCGCGCCCACGAGGAGCTGCGTGCAGTCGTCGCGGCCCAGGAGGGGCCCGTCTGGATCCCGGGCCACGGCCACATCGCGTACCGAGCCGGCAAGGGCACCGGCGCGCACGGCCAGGCGATCTTCGATGTGCTGCAGCTGCTGCCGAAGCTGCCTGACGGCATGTTCGATCTCTCGGCGCTGGCTGACCCGGCCAAGCTGGCGCACCTCCCGCCGCGCGCACAGCGCGCCGTCCAGGCGCTGATGACGAACACGACCAACGCGCTCGCAGCAGGCCGCTTCGATGCCGTGGTCATCGACGAGGTCGGCGCGGGCGTGTTCCCGGTGCTGTTCGGCGCGGGGCTGGTCGGGCCGGACGGCGCCTTCGGGACGCCCGACGATCCCTACACCCGCGCGCCCGGACACGCGGTGCAGGATCCCGCGTCCGTGCGGCCGCTGCTCGGCTACGAGGTGCACACTCCCTACCTGATGCTGCGACGGCCGTAGCGCGCATCCGCGCCGCAGCGGCGGCGAACTCGGCCGCGTGAGCACGTTCGGAGAAACCCTGCGCAGAGCCACCTCGACCCTCGACGGAGCGCGCCGGTGGATCTACGTGGCCTACGACCAGCTGCACGACGCCATCGGCCCGCTGGCCGAAGAGCCGCCCGAAGAGCTCGGCATCGTCCTGATCGAGAGCCGCGCGAAGGCCACTCGTCGCCGCTACCACAAGCAGAAGCTCGCGCTGGTGATGACCAACATGCGCCACTTCGCGCTCGAGCAGGCCGAGCGCGGCGTCGCGGTCCGCTACGTTGACGCAGGTGACGGCGACTACGCAGCGACGCTCCGCGCGCTGCACCAAGAGCTCGGCGCGATGCGCGTCATGCGGCCAGCCGAGCTCGAGCTGCGCGACGAGCTGCAGCCGCTGCTCGACGACGGCGTACTCGAGGAGGTGCCGCACGGCGGCTGGCTGACGACGCGCGAGGACTTCGCGGCGATCAAGGGGCCGCCGTGGCGGATGGACTCGTTCTACCGACAGGTGCGCAAGCGCACCGGCGTGCTGATGGAGTCCGGCAAGCCCGTCGGCGGCAAGTACAGCTTCGACGCCGACAATCGCGAGCGCTGGGACGGCGATCCTCCGGCGCCGCCGCTGCCTACATTCGAGGTCGACGAGGTCACCCAAGAGGTCTGTGAGCTGGTCGAACGCGCGTTCGCCGACCACCCTGGCGCGCTGCGGCCCGAACACCTGCCCGCGACGCGCGACGACGCCGAGCGTCTCTGGGCGTGGGCCCTCGACGAGTGCATGGTGCACTTCGGGCCCTACGAGGACGCGATGTCGACCAAGTCGACCAACCTGTTCCACACGCGCGTCTCGCCGCTGCTCAACCTGCACCGCCTGCTGCCGCAGCGCGTCGTCGACGACGTGCTCGGGGCCGAGCTGCCGATGAACAGCAAGGAGGGGTTCGTGCGTCAGGTGCTCGGCTGGCGCGAGTTCGTCCGACACGTGCACGAGGCGACCGACGGCTTCCGCGACCTCGACCAGAACGTGCTTCGCGGTGAGGTCGACCTGCCGCCGGTGTTCTGGGGCGGCAAGCCGTCCGGGCTCGCGTGCCTGGACCGCGTCGTCGACGACGTCTGGGAAGAGGCCTACAGCCACCACATCACGCGGCTGATGATCCTCGGCAACCTCGGCACCCTGCTCGGCGTCTCGCCGCGCCAGCTGACCGACTGGTTCTGGGTCGCCTACGCAGACGCCTACGACTGGGTCGTCGAGCCCAACGTGCTCGCGATGGCGACATATGGGGTCGGCGAGCTGATGACGACCAAGCCCTACGTCGCCGGCAGCGCCTACATCGCCAAGATGAGCGACTACTGCGGCAGCTGCGCGTTCCACCCCAAGAAGACCTGCCCGATCACGCGGCTCTACTGGGACTTCCTGGCGCGCAACGCCGAGCGCCTCGACGGCAACATGCGCATCGCCATGCCGCTGCGCAGCCTGAAGAAGCGCTCGGACGAGCAGCGTGCGAACGACGCTGAGGTCGGCGCTTGGGTCCGCGAGGAGCTCGCGGCCGGCCGCGAGCTGGCGCCCGAAGGCGACTGAGGTCGCCGACGGGCAGGGCCGGAGCCTGCGCTACTGGGCGACGTGCAGCGGACCGGCGGACTCCATGACCAGCAGCAGGCTGCCGTCGTCCTGGATCTCCATGAGGTTGCCCCACTGGCCGAATTCGAGGACCGCGCCGTCTTCCCCCGCGACCTGCCACTGGCCGTTGGCGCAGAGCAGGTCGTCGGAGACCTTGTTGAGCCCGAGGAGCTGACCCGTGAGTGTGGTGCCGACGTAGCCGTTCGCCGCCAGGACCTTCTGGGACGCCACCTCGATCGCAGCGCGCCCTCGGTGCGGCTCCGTGGAGCTGCCGACCAGCTGGACGCCGTCCTCCGTGAACAGCGCAGCGATCCTGCTCGCGTCTCCGCTCTTCACCGCTGCGGCGTAGTCCGAGATCATCTTGTTGACGGCTTCGACGTACGGAGCGGCCTCGCCCAGGTCGGAAGCAGACGCCTGCTGGCGCTCGATCTTGGTGAAGTCGACGGGCTCCTTGAGCGTGTGCTTGGCGACGTGCGCGGACTCCATGACGACCTCGAGGCCGCCCTCTGCCTGGCGGTAGACGCAGCCCCACTTGCCGCCGAGCAGGGTCCCGCCGTCCTTGTCCTTGAGCTCGAAGCCGCCGTCGGCGACGACGACGCCGGCGCCTAGACCCCGGACCGAGCGAGTCTCGGAGACGAGCCGGTTGTCCCGGTTGGCGTTGTGCAACGCGATGTCGGCCTCAAACAGCTTCTCGATCTGGTCACGACCCGTGCTCGGCAGCTGCGCGCCGCTGATCACGCGAACGCCGTCCGCGGCGAACAGGCCGGCCAGCGCCGCGGCGTCGCCCTTGTTGAACGCATCCAAGAACCTGCCCTCCAGAGCCGCGAGCTGTTCGGCAGGATCCGGGCCGGTATCCTCCGATGTGCACGCCGCGACGAAGAACGCGAATCCCGCAAGAAAGCAGCCGTGTGTGAGCATTGTTCCCATGTTTGGGACAATAGCCCGACGAGGATCCAGGCGCACTTCTCGGGCGCGGACCGCCGACTCTCCCCCGCTCAGCAGAGCTTTCCGAGCGCCGCCTGTACGAGCTTGCCGTCGGCGAGGCCCTTGTAGCGGCCCATCCACTCCTTCATGAAGCGGCCGCGGTCCTTGCCGCCCTCAAAGCCGATCTCGGCCGCGACCTCACGGACCTTCGCCTCGACCTCTTCGGCGCTCATCTGCTCGGGCAGGTAGCCCTCGACCATCTCGATCTCACGCTGTTCGCGCGCCGCGATCTCGTCACGGCCTGCGGCCTTGGCCTGCTCCACAGTGTCGGCGCGCGTCTTGACAGCCTTCTGCAGGATCGCGAGCTCAGCCTCATCGGAGAGCTCCCCCTCCGCCTCGGCCTTCTTCTTGATGTCGCTGATGATCATCCGCAGCACGGTGAGCTTGTCCTGCTCGCGCGCCTTCATCGCCGACTTCATGTCCGCGGTCAGTCGGTCCAGGTAGTTGGCCATCCCCTACTTCTCCTCGTCGCCGTTTGCGACCTCGGCCTCGGGCTCTTCCTTCGGGATCCGCGCGACGCTGACGAGCTTGTCGCCCGAGCGCAGCGAGATGCAGCGCACGCCCTGGGTGTTGCGGCCGATGACGCTGATGCCGCCGACCTCGGTGCGCACGATCTGGCCGTCCTTGGTGATCATCATCACCTCGTCGTCGTCGTTGACGCTCAAGAGGTTGACGACCTTGCCGTTCCGCTCGGTGGTGCGGATGTCGATGATGCCCTTGCCGCCGCGCGTCTGCGACCGGTACTCCTCGACGCTGGT
>CAZTQF010000039.1:0-11125 GCA_964615255.1 uncultured candidatus Brocadiaceae bacterium
TTCTCCTTCGCGGTCTTCATCCGTCGCGAGGTAGAGGGTCGAGGCGTCCTTGACCATCGAACGGAGCTTCTTGAGGTGCTCCTTCTTCTCGGCCGGGACCACGTAGAGGGCCTTGAAGTCCTCGTCGACGTCGATGCCGAGCTTGGCCCACTTCTCGCCTTTGAGCTTGGCGGGGACCTCGCTGGCGGTGCTCGGCAGGTCGCGGATGTGCCCGATGCTGGCCTCGATCCGGTAGTCCGAGCCGAGGTACTTGCCGATCGTGCGCGCCTTGGCCGGCGATTCGACGATCACGACCGGGGTTCCTTGTTGCTTCTTGCTGGCCATGGAGGAGGACGGAGTCGTGCGTCTTGTTAGGGGGGCGTGCGACCGCGTGTCAAGCGTTGTCGGCGATCGGCAGCCCCTGCGCTGCGCCAAGAGCAGCTCCCCAAGCTCCTTACAGGGAGATGTTTCCGTCACGGTCGGCGCGTGCAGGAGCGAGCGCTGCGGGCGGCTTGCGCTGCGCCGGGGGGCTGTTCTCGGACAGATCATCCAGTCTTCACGGCGCGTTGATCTGGGCTCCTAGCTTCTCTCGCGTTCTCGGGCGCCACGTTCGCGGCACCCCACCCAGAAACGCACAACCAGCAGAAACCCTAGTCATGAATCGTCTCCACCTCCTGATCGTCGGCCTCGGCATCACCGCGGCGGCCTCGGCGCAAGCGGGCGCCTCGATCACCGGCGCCAACGGCGTCAACTTCACCAACTTCTCGGGCTCGATCACGCTGAGCCCGTCGGACAACCCGCACTCGATAAACGGCGACGTCTACATCCAGCCTGGCGCGACGCTGACGATCCTCCCGGGCGTGCGCTTCGAGTCGGCCGCCGGCCAGAACGGCACGCTCGCGGTCTGCCGCGGCGCGCAGATCTACGCCGAGGGCACTGCCGACGCGCCGATCGTCTTCACTTCGGACGCCGACACCGGCGTCTACCGCCAGGACGCCAACAACGAGTGGGGCAACCTCACGGTCATGGGCGCCGGCTACATCTCCGAGGACGAGATCGCAACCAACACGGCGACCCCGTCGGCGACCAACTACGCCGACATGGAGGGCCTGACCCCGACGCTAGTCGGCCTCAACGACTACGGCGGCGGCAACGACAACGACGACAGCGGCACCATCGCCTACTGCACCTTCCAATACGGCGGCATCGCCTCGATCCCCGGCAAGGAGCTGAACGGCCTCTCGCTCGGCGGCATCGGCCGCGGCACCGACATCCACCACGTCGAGATCCTCAACAACATCGACGACGGCTTCGAGGTCTGGGGCGGCACCGTCAACCTCAGCTACATCTCGATCTGGAACATCGGCGACGACAGCCTCGACATCGACCAAGGCTGGCGCGGCAAGGCGCAGTTCGGCCTGATCGTCCAGGGCGCCTCGAACACGGGCTCGCAGGGCTCGGGCTTCGGCGACAACGCCATGGAGATCGACGGCGCGGAGCGCTGTGACTGGCAGCCGGTCACGACCGCCGCGATCCACAACTTCACCGTCATCGGCGGCGGCCAGTCCGGCCCGTCGACCAGCGGCCCGACCGACAACCTCGTCGAGTTCCGCGACAACGCCCGCGTGCAGTTCTTGAACTGCATCTTCATGGAGGGCGGCAAGTCGGTCTTCCTCGACAAGGTCACCGACGGCGAGGTCAACAACAACACGACGGTCTGCGGCCCCGGCTCGGCCGTGCCTCAGATGGCGGCCCGCATGACCGCGGACGCGACGTCGTTCTACGCCAACAACCCGTTCCCGATCCCTGCCGTCGGCTACCAGGCCCAGGACCTGCGCCTCGGGCACAAGCAGGTCGAGCTGCGCGGGTCGGTCTACTACAACAACCTCTCGACGACGGCCTACGCCGACGCTGTCGGCTTCGGCATCTTTCCGCAGTCGTTCGCCGTCGCCGGCACCAACCACGGCAACAACTCGATCGAGCTCAGCTCGCCGATCACGGCGCTGACCCGCAGCGCGACCGAGTTCGTCGCCTCGGGCCACTCGTACTACCCGGTCACGTTCCTGGACCCGACCCCGTCGGCTGCCGCCTCGACGGTCGCCGAGGTCAGCCCCAACGACGGCTTCTTCCGCAGCGCTCCCTACGCGGGCGGCTTCGCTCCCGGCAACAACTGGCTGATCGGGTGGAGCCGCACCAGCACCTACGGCCTGACGACGCAGCGCGGCGCGGGCGTCAGCGAGCCGATCCACGGCACCGAGATCGGCGGCGCCTTCGGCCACCCGGTCCTGTCGACCGCGGGCACCTGGGCGCCTGGCACCGCGGTCACGCAAGAGCTCGGACCGCTGCCGACTGGCCTCGGGTTCATCCTGTTCGCGACCGCGCCGGCCAACCCGGTCAACCCCAGCGCGGGCGTGCCGGTGGGGCTGTTCGGCGTGAACACGCTGGTCCCGTCGGCGACGGGCCTGCTCAGCCTCGTCGCGGGCGCGCCCGGCGGCAACGGCGCCTTCACGCTGACCGTCCCTCCGGGCGTCAGCCTCAGCGGCCAGACCTTCTACTCGCAGGGCTTCGCCCTCGACGGGTCGACCGCATCGGGCCTCTTCGCCGTGTCGAACGCGCAGCGCCACAACCTCTGATCCTCGGTTCCCCCGAAGACCCCGCAGCAGGCGGGCGGCGGCAGCGGCCGTCGCCCGCCCGCTGCGATTTTGGGGCGCGGCCGCTGACGCCACGTCGACTCGCCGCGCGCGCGGCGCCTTCCTGGGTGCTTGTCGCAGTGTTCACGGCGCGATCTCGTCCCCTGGCCGAATCGCAACGGTGTCTTGGCGGAATCTAAACAGGCGAACCTAGCCTGCTTGCTCGCCGCACGACGGGCTGGCCCGCGTGCGCACCGAACGACCCCGCTGTGAGCACCGCAACGTGACGCCGCCCTTGTTCCGTCGACGCTTCGCCCCTGCAGCCGCACCGCACCCAGCAGCCGCTGGGAAACGGCCCGCGGCCCTGCTCGCGTGTGGTCTCGCGCTCGGGATCGCGGCGGCGGCCTGCGGGCGCACGTCCGCCGAGGCTGCGCCGGTCGACAGGACAGAACCAGAGGCGTCGCGCCTGCGCGACGTCGCGGACGCCGACGTCGCGCCGTTCCGGCGCGAGCTGCTACAGATCGCCTTCGAGGCCGCTTCGAAGTTTCCCTCGACCCCGCACCGGAAGAACCGCGGCCGTGCGCAGGAAGAGGTCTTGGAGGCCTGCTTCGCGATCGGCCTGCCGAGGCTGGCGCTGCAATTCGCCCCTCAGGCCGAAGGCTGGCGCCGCGGCCTCGCCTATGCAGACGTCGCCTACCAAAGCGCCAGGCAGGGAGCGATCGAGCGCGTCGACGACTACCTCGAGCTGGCGGAGGCAGTCGTCGCCGCGGAGAGCGCCGCGCCGAACTTCCAGCGCTGGCGCGTCGACAAGGTCCGACAGAAGATCTCCCGCGCGCTCGCTGCGTGCGGGCGGACGGAGAAGGCGCTCGAGGTGGCCGCTGCCATCGACTCGGCCTCGCGCGCCTCGGTCGACGCGAACTGGACCGCGACGGTCGCGACCCGCGTGCAGGACATGGACGCAGCGCAGGCGCGTCGCGACCTGGAGGCCATCACCGAGTCCTGGGAGAAGCAGAGCCTCGGTGAGCAGTACACCTCGCTGCTCGTGCTCAGCGCGCTGCACGGCCGCTTCTTCGCGGACGCATCGCTCCGTGAGGAGCTCGAAGAGCGCGTCTTCCTGAGATACCTGAAGCTGCCCGCCGGACTGCGTCTCGACGCCATGGCGCCGATGGTCGGCCACTGCCTCGCGAATGAGGACCTCGAGGGAGCCCGCGCCGTGATCGTGCGCATGGACGAGCTCGTCGCGCGGACCCGCTGGCGGACCGAGGACCAGCTGCCGCAGCTCGCGCGTATCGCTGAACTCCGCGTCGACACCGGAGAGCCGGACCGTGCCCGCGCGGAGCTCGATGCGGCCCTCGCCGTCTACCAGGCCGAGCGTGGCACGATGTTCGATATCTACCGCTGTGAAGCGCTGCGCCCGTTGGCGCTCGGCTTCCACAAGCTCGGCGACGCCGAGCGGTGCGCGGGCCTGCTCGCGCTCGCCGTAGAGGAGGGCGCCGAGAACCCGAACGCCCGGCCGCGCTGCGACGACCTCGTCGCGACGTGCGTCGTACTCGCGAAGCGCGGCGTCGAGCCGCCAGCCGAGATCATGGCGCGCCTCCGCGAGATCTCCGACGGGCTGAGAGAGCCTTGGTAGACGCCTGCCCGCAACGGCTGCTGCTCGGCCTGGCTGCTGTCGTCGCAGCGGCCACGGCGGTGCACGCCCAGCAGCTCGGCACGATCCGCGGGACCGTCATCGACAAGGACTTCAACGAGCCGCTGCCCGGCGTGACGGTCAAGGTCTCGGGTGTCGACGAGCGCGTGACGACCGACGAGGACGGCGTCTTCGTGCTGCGCGGCCTGCGGCCGGACACCTACACGGCGGTGCTCGCCAAGGACGGCTACACCCGCAGCGTGGTGCAACTCCGAGTCGTCTCCGGCCGACAGACCCGCCAGCGCGTCGAGATGATCGGTGACTTCACGGACCTCGAGGAATTCGTGGTGAGAGAGCAGCTCGAGCAGTCCCTCAACACCGAGCAGAAGGTCCTCGAGAACCGCTTCGACAACGCCGCGATGGTCGACGCGATCAGCTCGGAGCTGATGCAGGCGTCGGGCGCCGGCGACGCGGGTGACGCGCTCAGTCGCGTCGCCGGCGCCGGCACCAAGGACGGCAAGTCCGCCGTCATCCGCGGCCTGCCCGACCGCTACGTGGCGACGCAGGTCAACGGCGTGCTGTTCCCGAGCTCGGACGAGGACAAGCGCGCCGTCGAGCTCGACGTGTTCCCGACCAGCGCGCTGGAGACGGTCGAGGTCAGCAAGACCTTCACCCCCGACCAGCAGGGCAACGCGTCCGGCGGCGCCGTCAACGTGATCCTACGCAGCGTCCCCGACCAGCCGTTCTTCGCCAACTACAGCGTCGGCACGAGCTACAACACGCAGACCACCGGTCGCCGTGACTTCCTCAGCTACGCCGACGGCGGCGTGCGCGCCTTCGGCCGCAGCGGCAGCGAGCGCAATATCCAGGAGATCGGCCAGAACTGGGAGGGCGCGGTCGGCGCGGACACCGTCGAGGCGCCCGACAACTTCAAGTGGTCGGGCTCGATGGGCGGCCGCTACGAGCTCGACGACGAGTGGCGCGTCGGCGGCTTCGTCAACTTCTTCTACGACCGCAGCTCGAACCACCGCGAGGGAGCGCGCGACGAGTCCTGGCAGGTCGGTCAGGTCGGCAGCCTGATGACGCCGCAGACGCAGCTCGGCACGATCACGCAGCCGCCGTACACCACCTCGCTGCTCCGCATCGACCGGAGCCAGGAGACGCTCCAGTTCGGCGGCCTGTCGACCTTCGGCCTCGCGAGCGACAACCACTCGTTCAACGTCACGCACCTGTTCTCGCGCGTCGCCGAGGACACGGTGACGTTCGCCGAGGACACCCAAGGCAAGAGCTACCTGTTTCCGGGCTACGACCCGCTCGACCCGACCTCGCCGGGCTACGCGGAGGGAGACTCCGCGCCTTGGACCCGGCAGCAGACGCTGGCCTACGTCGAGCGTGGCACCGAGGCGCTGCAGCTCGCCGGCCGTCACCGCTGGGACCTCTACGGGTTCGGCGCCCTGCGCGGCGTCGAAGTGGACTGGACCGTGGCGAAGAACAAGGCGTTCCGCGACACGCCAGACCGGCGCGAGTTCGGCACCTACTGGGCATCTTCTGGCGACGGCAACGGGACGTTCTTCCAGCTCAAGCCAGCGGCCGAGTTCACCCTCGGCAACCTGCAGCGCACCTTCATCACGATCGAGGAGCAGAGCGAGGAGCTCGCGCTCAACTTCAAGCTGCCGCTCGAGCTGTGGGGCGGCCGCGAGGGCGCCTTCCAGTTCGGCTGGTTCCAGGACAGCGTCACCCGCACGTTCGACCAGGAGACCTTCTCGAACTTCAACGACCCGAACAACACCTTCACGGGCAGCTGGTCGGGGCCTGGTTGGGCGCAGAACTGGATCTACGAGGAGCACCTCATCACGCCGGCCGACACGGACGTCGACTACACCGGCACCCAGGACATCCGCGCGCAGTACGTGATGCTCGACCTGCCGCTCAATGAGGAGTTGCGCATGGTCGGCGGTTTCCGCTGGGAGACGACCGACATCTCGATCACCAGTGACCCCGAGGCGGACGCGACCTGGGTCCCCTCCATCGACCCCAACGGCAACCCGAACTTCGGCATCGCGAACTTCCCGGTCAGCGACCCCAGCGACCCCTCCTACGACCCCGACGCGCTCGCGCTCGCGAACCCGCGCACGTCGCAGGACGACGTCCTGCCGGCGATCGGCCTCATCTACGAGCCCGTCGACAACCTGATCCTGCGCACGTCATTCACCAAGACGCTCGCGCGCCAGACGTTCAAGGAGCTCTCGCCGGTCTTCCAACAGGAGTACATCGGCGGTCCGGTGTTCATCGGGGACCCCAACCTCGAGATCAGCGACGTCACCAACACCGACTTCCGGATCGACTACACGCCAGCGCCCGGCTCGCTGTTCTCCGTGTCCTACTTCCGCAAGGACATCGACAAGCCGATCGAGTACGTCGAGGCTGCGCAGGGGTTCACGTTCACCCGACCGGTCAACTACCCGAGCGGCGAGCTGGTCGGGTGGGAGGCGGAGATTCGCCAGGAGATGGGCGAGCTCTGGCGCCCGCTGGCCGGCCTGCAGCTCGGCGGCAACTCGACCTGGATCGACGCCACCGTCGAGCGCCCGCAGATCGAGCTCGAGCAGTTCCTGCAGTTCCAGGGGGTCGAGGACGACGCGCGGCGACGGATGACGGACGCGCCGGAGTACCTCTGGAACCTCTACACCACCTACGACATCGAGGCGACGGGGACGAGCCTCGGGGCCTTCTACACGGTCGTCGGCGACACCCTGATCCAGGGCCCTGGTCCGTCGAACAGCGCGTTCATCCCGGCCACGTTCGACAAGTCCTACGACAACCTGACCGTCACCTTCCGCCAGGAGCTGGGGCGCGGCGTCACGCTCTCGCTGAAGGCCAGCAACCTCACCGACGCGAACCGGCAGCAGGTCTACCGCACCAAGTACATCCCCGAAGACGTGGTGCGCCGCGACTACACGCAGGGCGTCACCTACTCGCTGTCGATCGGCGGCGTGATCCGCTTCTGAAACCACTCCCCTCTTCCACGACCCGAACCCCTTCGCAGCTGCGACCACCATCCACGATGCAAGCCCCCTCGCGACCCCGAGAGACCTCGTCCACGCGCGCCGCGCGCGCCTCGGCGCTGCCCGTGCTCTTGGCTCTGTCCGCTGTCGCTGCGCTGCCCGCGCAGGGAGACGCGCAGGACCCCAAGGTCCTCGCCAAGGCGCTGCGATCGGCGCACGCCGAATACGCGCTCGCCAAGCGCACGCTCTCGGAAGAGCGCGAGGCCTGGCGCAAAGGCAAGCAGACGCTCGAGACGCAGGTGGAGGTCATCCTGAGCGAGGTCGCGGCCTTCGAAGGCCGGATCGCGGAGGCCCGCAAGAGCATCGAGACCGCCGAGAAGAAGACGGGCGAGATTCAGGCGGAGAAGGCCACGCTCGAGCGGGTCTCGAAGCTGCTCGAGGAGCGAATCTCCACGCTCGAAGAGCGGACCAAGGCGCTGCTCAAGCGGGTGCCGGAGGCGCTCGCCGACAGCGTGTCGCTGATCTCTCAGCGGCTGCCGAACGACGACCAAGAGCGCGGGGACGTCTCGTTGAGCGTTCGCTACCAGAACGTGATCGGCGTCCTCAATCCGATTGACAAGTGGAACCGCGAGGTCAAGGTCCTCGACGAGCAGCGTGAACTGCCGAACGGCAAGACGGTCTCGGTGACGGTGATCTACGTCGGCCTCGCGCAGGCCTACTACGTCGGCGGCAAGGGGCCCGACGGTCGGCCGACGGTCGCCGGCACCGGCACCTCGTCCGCTGACGGGTGGCGCTGGACACCGCAGGACGACCTCGCCGCGGACATCGCGACGGCGGTCTCCGTCTACCGAAACGAGCAGCTCGCGCGCCTCGTGCAGCTGCCGGTCAGCATCCTGTGAGAGAGGGCAAGACGATGAACACCAAGATCCCGATCCTCGCCTTGCTCGCCGCGGCGCTCGCTTGGAGCGGTGAGGCGCGCGCGCAGGCCGCCGCCCAAGCGCAGGACCCGCAGCCGACCCTGGCGGGCGCGGCGGCGTCCATGGAGCGCGACATGAAGGCGGCGCTCGCCGAACTCGACGCGCTGCGCCGGCAGATCGGGGCCGAGCGCCTGCCGCTCGCCGCGAGGCTCTCCGAGGCAGAGGCCAAGCTCAGCTCCGTCAGGGGCGAGTTCGACGCCGTCTCCGGTGAGCTGATCGAGAAGACCGACGACCTGACGAGCCTCGAGGGCACCCTCAAGAGCCTGCGGCAGCAGTCTGACTACCTCTCGACGCTGCTCGGTCAATACAGCGAGGAGTTCAAGAGCCGCCTGCACATCGCCGAGCTACAGCGCTACGGCGCGCCGCTCGAGGTCGCGCGTCTCGCGCTGGAGAACGACAAGCTCACGGACGCAGAGCGCTTCGAGACGCAGCTGAGCGTCGTCGACCTCTCGCTCGACAAGCTGGAGGACGCGCTCGGCGGCGTGCGCTTCGACGGCAAGGCGAAGGTCGACAGCGGCGAGATCAAGGACGGCCGCGTCGTGCTGATGGGGCCGATGGCCCTCTTCCAGTCCGCGGACCTGCAGGACGTCGGCGCGATCGAAGAGGGGCGCAACTCGCTCGAGCCGTCGGTCTACACGTTCCCCGATGAACGGGACCGTGAGGCCGCGGGGCGCGTCGTCCAGGGCACTGGGGGCAAGTTCCCGATGGACGTGACGCTCGGCAACGCGCGCAAGGTCGACTCGATCCAGGAGACCTGGTGGGAGCACGTCCAGAAGGGCGGCCCGATCATGATCCCGATGGCCGTCCTGGCCGGCACCGCGCTGCTCGTGGTCCTCCTCAAGTGGCTGTCGATGGCGTTCGTGCGGCGGCCGTCGCGCCGCCAGCTGACCCAGCTGCTGGCAGCGCTCGAGGGCGGGGACCAGGCCACCGCGGTCGAGATCGCGGGCGCGATGCGCGGGCCCGGGGGGCGGATGCTCGCGGCGGGCGCTACGCACCTCGGCCAACCGCGCGAGCTGATCGAGGAGGTCATGTTCGAGAAGCTGCTGACCGCGCGGCTCAAGCTGCAGAGCTGGCTGCCGTTCGTGGCGATCTGCGCCACCTCAGCGCCGCTGCTCGGCCTGCTCGGCACGGTGACCGGCATCATGGGTACGTTCGCGCTGATGACCGAGTTCGGCGGCGGCGACCCCAAGGTGCTGTCTTCGGGCATCTCGGAGGCCCTGGTCACGACGGAGAACGGCCTCGTCATCGCGATCCCCTCGCTGCTGCTGCACGCGTTCTTGTCGCGCAAGGCCAAGGGCCTCACCGACGGCATGGAGAAGATGGCCGTGCAGTTCATGAACCACATGCGCGCGCCCGCCGCGGCGGCGCCCGCCGACAAGGTCGAGGCAGACTGACCGGCCATGCTCGCCTCTGCACAAGACCCGGTGTCGTTCCTCGAGCAGCTCGCGCTGCTCTGGGACGCCTCGTGGGACATCTGGCGGAAGGGCGGCTGGGCGATGGGAGCGATCTTCGTGAACGCCGTGATCATGTTCGGCTTCGGCGTCCACACCCTGCTGAAGCTCGGTCGCAAGAGCTTCCGCGGCGTCGGCGAGAAGACGTGGCGGCTGTGGATCGCGCACCCCGAGTACCGCGAGGGCAAGATCGGCGCGCTCCTCGACGAGGTGACCCTCGCAGGCGACCTGGAGCAGTCCGCGGCCGTGTTCGACGGCGTGCGTAAGGCGGAGCTCGCGCCGATCAACCGCGAGCTCAAGATGATGAAGGTCTGCATCGCCGCCGCGCCGCTGCTCGGTTTGCTTGGCACGGTCACGGGCATGCTGGCCACCTTCGCGGCGCTCGCCGCGGGCCAGGGCGGCGAGAAGACGATGGTCGCCGTCTCGCAGGGCATCTCGGAGGCGCTGATCACCACCATGACGGGCCTCGTGGTCGCGCTGCCGGGCCTGTTCTTCCAGTACTTCCTCTCCCGGATGCGGGACGGCTACGCGGCCTTCCTCGCGCGACTCGAGACCGGCTGCGCGCAGGACCTCCACCGCCGCCTCGAGGCCGCGCGCGCGGACGTCGAGGCCGCCTGACCCTTTCTGCTTCCCCCAGCTTCCGACTCACGAACCACCATGGGACGTTTCCGCGACTTCAGCAACGAAGGTGAGGCCGACGGCGGCATCGACATGTCGCCGATGATCGACTGCGTATTCATCCTGCTGATCTTCTTCATCGTGACCACGACGTTCGTCGAGGAGACCGGCGTCGAGGTCGACAAGCCGCAGGCGGCCGCCTCGGTGTCGCTGCAGAAGAACAGCGTGATGTTCGCGGTGACGGCCGACGGCGAAGTGTTCTTCGACAGCAAGCCGGTCGCCATCGCCGCGGTCCGCGGGATCGTCTCCCGCAAGATGATGCAGGAGAAGGTCCCGGTCATCGTGCAGGTCGACAAGGAGGCCTCGGCGGGGCTGCTGACCCGGGTGATCGACCAGTGCAAGCTCGGCTACCCGGAGTGCGTCGTCAACATCGCGACCAAGCGGGGGAGCTGAGCATGTCCGGGCAGCCACAGAGCAGCTCCTTCCGCCGCGCCAGCCATGCCCTCGCCGTCCTCGCGGGTGGGCTCGCGCTGGCGCTCGGCTGCTTCCTGCTGCTGCCGGTCCTGCGCGCGATCAGCGCGCCTCCCAAGGCCGACCTGGAGGTGCGCCGCGCGGGCACCACCGAGGAACCGCCGCCGCCGCCGCCGAAGCAGGAGGAGGACGAGCCCGATCCGCCCGAGCCGCCGCCGCCGCCGAGCGTCGACAGCGAGGCGCCGCCGATGGACCTCGCCGACCTCGAGCTGGTGCTCAGCGGCGGCGGCTTTGGGTCGGGCGCGGGTGTCTTCGCCGGGAGCATGCCGCTGACGATGATGCGCGGCGGTGCGGGCGGCGACATGTC
>CAZTQF010000040.1:0-11089 GCA_964615255.1 uncultured candidatus Brocadiaceae bacterium
CACGCGAACGAGAGCCCCGCGCGGACGTCGAGCGCCGGGTCGAGCACGTTGGCGGGCGCGCCGGCGCACGCGGCGAAGAGCGCAGCCGCGGCCGCGAGGTGAGAGAGCAAGCGCAGGTGGGGGGTCATGCCGTCCAGGTTCGAGCACTCGGAAGCCACGCTCGAGGGTAGCCGTCGCGCCGCTTGTCGCTAGCCTCTCGAAGACCTACGAGGCGAGCAAGATGTACGCAGGTCGTCACTACACCCTCAAGGAGGTCCTGGTCTGGACGTGGTCGGACATGGCGACGTTCGCGGTGATCGCGTGCGTGCCCATGGGGCTCTCGCTCGCGGGCGTGCCGCTGCCGTCCGTGCCGTGGGCGATCGTCGCGGTCGTCGGCACCGCGCTGGCCTTCGTCACCGGCTTCAAGTCGAACGCGGCCTACGGCCGGCTGTGGGAGGCGCGCAAGATCTGGGGCAGCATCGTCAACGCCAGCCGGTCGTTCGCCGTCCACCTGCGCGAATACGTCGGGGACCGCGACGACGGCGTGGTGCGCGCGGCCGTGCAGAGGCACATCGCGTGGCTGACCGCGCTGCGGTTCCAGCTGCGGCAGAAGCGGCCGTGGGAGAGCCAGGTCGTCGCGGCCAACCGCCGCTATCGGGAGGCCTTCTACGAGATCCCGGAGGACAGCCTCGACATCGTCGCCGAGATCCGCGCCCGGGTCTCGAGCGAGGAGTGGGAGGTGGTCGGCGATGTGCGCAACCGCGCCGTGACCCTGCTCGGCCTGCACGCGAGGATGCTGCGCCGGCTCGCTGCCGAGGGCGTGATCTCGGAGTACCGTCACGTCGACCTCGCGCGCTACGTGACCGACTTCATCGACCTGCAGGGCAAGTGCGAGCGCATCAAGAACTTCCCCTACCCGCGCCAGTACGCGACCCTCAACCGGCTGTTCGTCTGGATGTACATCTGCGCGATCCCGTTCGCGGTCGCCTCGGAGCTCCAGAAGCACGAGGACGGCTGGTTCTGGCTGACGGTGCCGCTGACGGTCGTGGTGGCCTGGGTGTTCCACACCATGGACAAGATCGGATCGGTCTCGGAGAACCCCTTCGAGGGCAGCCCCAACGACGTGCCGATCACCCAGCTGTCGCGGTTGATCGAGATCGACCTGCTCGAGATCGCCGGCGACAAGGTGCTCCCGGCTCCGCTCGGCCCGAAGCGCCACATCCTGCTCTAGGTGCTCAGGCGCGCTCGCGGGCCGCGAGCACGACCGCCGACACGATCAGCGCGCCGCCGGTCCACTGGCCTGCGCCGAGCCTGTCGTCCAGGAACAGCCAGCCGGCGATCGCCGCGAACAGCGGCTGGAGCGCGAACAGCAGCGCGACGTGCGTCGGCTTGATCTTCGGCTGCGCCTTGGCCTGGACGCCGATCGCGA
The DNA here is from genome assembly GCA_964615255.1 of uncultured candidatus Brocadiaceae bacterium. Classification (GTDB taxonomy): domain Bacteria; phylum Planctomycetota; class UBA1135; order UBA1135; family UBA2386. The sequence continues at coordinate 1,409 of CAZTQF010000040.1, forward strand.
AGCCGGTCGCGAGCACGCCGAGGTAGAACAGCGCGAACACGAGGTCGCCGCTCCACTCGAGCGGCTCACCTGCTATGTGCACGCCGCTGAAGCAGGTGCCGACGGCGGCCATCGCGCCCGTGACGGCGAGCTGCCAGAACGTGAACGGCGCGGTCGCGAGCCGGCCGCCGTAGTGCGACAGCAAGAGGATGTGCGCGGCGAAGCCGACCGCCGAGCCGACCTGGAGCAGCACGCCGCGCAGGCTGTTGCCCTGGCCTTCCGCGCCTGTGTCCCCGGCGACGCAGAGCGTGACGATGCCGGTCACGCCGATCCCCAGCGCCAGGACCGTGCGCGCGCCGAGCCTGGCGCCGAAGAACAGGGCGCCGCCGACCGCGACCAGCAGCACGATCAGGCCGCTGACGAAGCCGCCCATCGAGGCGGTCGTCTCGCGGACGCCGTACATCTGCAGGAAGTAGGGTGCCGCCAGCACCAGGCCGGTGAGCGCGCCCGGCCAGAAGGTGCCCCGGCGCTGCGCGCGCGGCGTGAGCAGGAAGAACGGCAGGATGCAGAGGCAGCCGACCAGGAAGCGCGAGGTGACCAGCGCGAACGGCGTGATCGTGAGCATCGTCACCTTGGCGACGACGAAGCTGCCCGCCCAGATCGCGATCAGCAGCGTGAGCAGCAGGTGGGGGACGAAGCTGGTGCCGGAGCCGGGCATGCGCGCAGGCACCATAGGACGTGGCCCGCGGCGAACCACGCCCCGTCGAAAGTCGCGACGAATGCTCGCGTCGCGAGCGGGCAGCGCGTAAGCAGCCCCCATGTTCCTCCGGCGCCTGCTGGGCCTGCAGTCGGCGACCCGCGCCGAGCGCCGCGCGACCGGCTGGATCGCCGTGATGTACTTCGCGGCGTTGGCCGGGATGTTCCTGCTGCGCCCCATCCGCGGCCAGCTCGGCGTCGCGCGCGGCGTCGAAGCGATGCCGGAGCTGTACAGCCTCACGCTGCTGGCGACGGTCGTAGTGGTCGTGCCGTTCTGGTCCCTCGCGGACCGCATGGCGAGCCGGCGGTTCGTGCCGATCTGCCTCAACGTTTGCACCGCGCTGCTGCTGCTGCTGGCCGTCGGCTTCACGTTCGTCGGCGAGCACCAGTGGCAGGCGCAGCCGTGGGTCGGCAAGGCCTTCTGGGGCGGCTTCTCGGCCATGAACGTCGCGGTCCCGGCGCTGGTCTGGATCCACGCGGTGGAGCACTACGGCAGGTCGCAGGCCAAGCGCCTGTTCGGGTTCGTCGCGGTCGGCGGCACCCTCGGCGCGATGGCGGGCTCCTACGGCGTCAAGCTGCCGGCGCAGCTCGGCGTCGAGGTGCCGCTGTGGGGATTCGGCGTCGCCGCGGCGACGCTGATGCAGGTAGCGCTGCTCGCGTTCCGCCGCTCGCACCGCGCTTGCCTGGAGCTCGACGGGGGCGACACCGACCGCGCCCACGCGGGCGGCGGCGTGCTGCAGGGGCTGGCGGTCCTGGCGCGCGACCGGCGCGCGCGGCAGATCTCGCTCTACGTCATGCTGGTAGGGTTCGTCGCGACCGCGTTCGAGGCCGCGCAGACCGAGCTCGTCGGCGCGGAGCTCGCGCGCGCCTGGGAGCAGCAGACGTTCCTCGCCGACGTCGGCCTGTGGGGCAACGCGCTGGTGCTGTTCTTGCAGGTGTTCTGGACCGGGCGGTTGCTGACGCGATCGCCGGCCTCGCTGCTGCTGGCGGCGCTGCCGGTGATCTCCGTCGTCGGGCTCGGCTGCTACGCCCTCGCGCCGACGGCCGCGGCGATCTTCGGGATCCAGGTGGCGCGCCGCGGCGTCAACTACGCCGTCGAGAAGCCCGCCCGCGAGGTGCTCTACACGCCGCTCGGCCTCGCCACGAAGCACAAGGTCAAGTTCCTGATCGACACGTTCGCCTACCGCCTGGGGGACCTGTTCGGCGCGGTGACGCAGGTCTGGCTGCGGGAGCTCGGGCTGGGCGTCGGCGCGATCGTCGCGGTGACGGTCGCGTTCGCGGGCGCGTGGGTCCTGATCGCGAGGTCGCTCGGCCGCGCTCAGACGTCGCCGTCGGCGTCGCCGACCTCGTAGCGCAGCCAGCGGCACTCGATGGGCCCGTTGTGCACCGGGATCTTGCGGTCAGCGCGGAGGCCGAGGTGCCGCGTCAGCGACGGGTCGCCGCACAGCACGTGCGCGGTCGCGCCTTGGCAGCGGTGCAGGAAGTTGCCGAGCGCGCGCCAGCTCTCGTAGAGCGTGCCGTCGTCGGACTGCAGGCGCTCGCCGTAGGGCGGGTTGGTCACGACCCACTCGGGGTCGAACGGCGGCTGCCAGTCGCGGGCGTCGCCTTCTTGGAGCTGGACCGCGTCGGTGAGCTTGGCCTGCTGCAGCGCGCGCCGCGCGATCGCGATCGCGCCGGGGTGGCGGTCGTTGCCGGCCAGGTCCGGGCAGCGGTCCTGCCCTCGGGCGGCGCGCGCCTCGGCTTCGTCGTAGATCTTCTGCCACGCCTCTTGATCGGTGTCGCGCCAGCGCTCGAACGCAAAGGCTCGGCCGAGCCCCGGCGCGCGGTCCATCGCGAGGAACGCCGCCTCGACGAGCAGCGTCGCGCTGCCGCACATCGGATCGACCAGCGGCCCCGCGCCGTCCCAGTCGCTGAGCAGCACGAGGCCGGCGGCGAGCGCCTCGTTGAGCGGCGACTTGTGCTGCACCTCGCGGTAGCCGCGCTTGTGCAGCGGCGCGCCGCCGAAGTCGCGGTAGAGGATCGCCTGGTCGCGCTGCAGCACGAGCTTCAGCGGCAGGTCCGGCTGGTCCCGGTCGACGTCGGGGCGCGCGCCGTCGAAGCGCACGAACTGGTCGCAGACCGCGTCCTTGACGACGAGAGACGGGTAGCGGGTGTCGTTGGCGAAGCTGTCGCGCACGGCGCCGTCCACCGCGAGCGTGTGCCGCGGCGTGATGAACAGCGACCAGTCCACCGACTCGGCCAGCGCGTAGAGGTCGTCGCGGTCGCGGACCCGTCCCCGGACCAGCTCTTCCTGCACGCGCGTCGCCGAGCGCAGCCAGAGGCACGCGCGGTAACCCGCGGCGAGGTCCCCCTCGAACTCGACGCCGCCGCGCCGGGCGCGGATCGCGCTCGCCTCGACGCCGTGCAGCTCGTCGACCAGCACCTCTTCGAGGCCGAGGGTGCAGGCTGCGTAGAAGCGGGCCACGGCTAGCTGTCCGCGCCGTCCGGACCGGGCCCGGCGGCGGCCGCGAAGTCGTCGGCGAACACCCGCAGCGCGCTGATGACCGGCGCGGCGGTCATCTCGATCAGCGAGCACCGGCCCTTCTTCCGCGAGAACTCCGCGAGGCGCGTCATCTTCGCGTCGTAGCCGGGGCCCTTGCCCGCCTGCACGGCCTTGAGGATGTGCACGAACTGGTTCGTCTCCATCCGACACGGCGGGCACTGCCCGCACTGTTCTCGCATGAAGAACTCGGCGATCTCGACGGTGAGCGCGACCACGTCGGTGTCCTCGGTGATCACGCGCACGCCGCCGCATCCCGGGCTGCTGCCGAGCTCGGCGAGCGTCTCGTAGCCGATCGGGGCGTCGAGGTGCGCGGCGTCGAGGAACGGAGCGGACATCGCGGGCAGGATCGCGCGGATTCGGCGGCCGCCGCGCACGCCGCCGCCGCAGCCCTCGATCAGGTCGCGGTACGTGGCGCCGAACGGCAGCTCGTAGACGCCCGGCCGCGCGACCTCGTCGCCGAGGGTAAACAGCAAGGTCCCCTTGCTCTCCGCGGTTCCGAGCTCGGCGAAGCGCGCGCCGCCCTCGCGCGCGATCCAGGCGACGTGCGCCAGGGTCTCGGTGTTGTTGACGGTCGTTGGCTTGCCGAACAGCCCGGCCTCGCCGGGGAACGGCGGCTTGCTGCGCGGCTTGGCGACCTCGCCCTCGATCGCGTTCAGCGCCGCGGTCTCTTCGCCCGCGACGTAGGTCGTCGGGCCGAGGTGCAACTCCACCGGGAAGGGCATCAGCCCGGCCGCTTCTGCCTCGCGCAGCGCGTGCTCGACGCTGGCGCGCGGCCCGTGCATGTCCTCGATCAGGTAGACGTAGCCCTTGGTCGCGCCGGTCGCGAGTCCGGCGCAGAGCAGCCCTTCGAGCACCGCGTGCGGGTGGCGCTCGACGAGGTGGCGGTCCTTGTTGCTGCCGGGCTCGTGCTCGCCGCCGTTGGCGACGACGTATTTCTCGTCGGCGGTCGCCTCGGCCGCGATGCGCCACTTGCGGATCGTCGGGAAGGCCGCGCCCCCGCGGCCGCGCAGCCCCGCGCGCTCGACCTCGTCGCGCAGCCACGCCGCGCCTCTGTCCTTGGCCGCGTCCAGGCCGACGTAGCCGCCGCGGGCCCGGTACTCGGCGAGCCCTTCGGGCGCCTCGGAGGAGCGTTCAGGGAGCAGCAGCGCAGGCGATGGCACGTCGGGATCCTAGGCGGGGGCCGCGCCGCGGGCCACTGTCGGCGCCCGAGCCTCCCTACGCGCGCGCGGGCTGAGCGTCAGGAGGGCAGCGGTCCGTCGCAGTGAGGGCAGCGCGCCTCCGAACCGCTCGAGGCCGCGGCGCGCTGTTCGCGGCTGAGCCGACGCGCCTTGCCGAGCTCTTCGACGAACGCGCCGCCGAGCAGGCCCGCGGGCAGCGCGAACATGCCGAGGCCGAGGATGGCGACGAACGAGCCGAGCAGCTTGCCTTCGACGGTGACCGGGGCCATGTCGCCGTAGCCGATGGTGGTCAGCGTCACGATGCCCCACCACATCGTGGCGGGGATGGACGAGAACGTCTCGGGCTGGGCTTCGCGCTCCAGCAAGAACATCAGCGACGAGCTGAGCACGAGCAGGATCAGCAGCACGAAGCTCAGCGAGAGCACGTCGGGGAGCCGCGCGACCAGCACGCGGCGCAGCGTCCGCAGCGCCAGCGAGTAGCGGCCCAGCTTGGCGATCCGGACCAGCCGCGAGAGCCGCAGAATCCGCACCAGGCGAAGGTCGGTCAGCAACAGCGCGGGCGCGATCGCCAGCAGGTCGATGATCGCGCCGGGCGTCAGCGCCCAGCGCAGGCGGCCCAGGAGCCCTCGGTAGCGGTCGTGCTCCGCGGCGGACCAGAGCCGCAGGGCGTATTCGAGGCCGAACACCGAGAGCGAGCCGACCTCGAGCGCGTAGAACCCCCTGGCGTAGGCAGCGCGCAGCGACGGCACGGTCTCGAGCACGACGGCTGCCACGTTGACGACGATCAGCGCGGCGAGGAACCACCGCACGGCGCCGCCGAGCGGCGAGCGAGGGCCTTCGAGGAGCTGGTGGACACGACAGCGAAGGGACACGGCGCCATCCTACGGTGGGCTGCGAAAACGCCCGAGGGTTGTCAACGGTGTAACAGGCCGGCGCAATCCGGCGGCAGCCGGTTGCCAAGCGGCCCGCCAGCGCCGACATTCGAGGCCGCGCCGCCTCGGCGCTCGTCCCGTTCTCGGAGATCCCTCATGAAGATGTATTCCCTCTTGGCAGGGCTGTTGCTGCTCGGCTCGGTCGCCGCGCAGGACCCCGCCAAACCCGACACCCAGGTGCCCAGCGCCGCCCAACGCATGGAGGAGCTCAGCGAGCTCCAGCAGAAGGCGGTCGCGGACTGGCGCGCCGACGTCAAGAAGTCGCGCGAAGACGCCGCGGCCGGCCGCGCCGGCGCGCGCGCCATGCGCATGCGTCCGGACTACGGCCCGGTCGCCAAGAAGGCGCTCGCCTACGCGAAGGACTACCAGGGCACCGACGACGCCATCGACTTCTTGGTGATGGCCGCCAACCTCGACCAGCAGCAGGCGCGGCCGGCGCTCGAGACGCTGCTCGCCGAGCACCTCGACAGCCCCAAGCTGGCGACGATCGGCCGCATGATCCCGTACTTCGATCGGATCGTGTCGCCTGAGTTCGCCAAGGACGCGCAGAAGAAGCTCCTGCAGAGCAAGTCGGCCGACGTGCGCGGCTGGGCGCTGTTCGCGCTGCACCAGGGCACGATCGAGTCGGGCGACCTCGACGGGGACACCTACAAGGACGCGCGCAGCAAGCTGATGGCTGTCGTCGCCGAGGTCGAGGACAAGAACCTCGCCAGCCAGATCACCGGCGCGATCGACGAGCGCGAGAAGTTCGGGATCGGCTGCACCGCCCCCGACATCGCGGGCGTGGATCTCGACGGCGTCTCGTTCAAGCTGAGCGACTACAAGGGCAAGGTCATCTTCCTCGACTTCTGGGGCGACTGGTGAGGCCCCTGCCGGGCCATGTACCCGCACGAGCGGTCGCTCGTGGAAGAGATGAAGGACAAGCCTTTCGCGCTCGTCGGCGTCAACAGTGACCAGACGATCGAACGCGCCAAGAAGGCCATCGCCGAGAACAACCTCAACTGGCGAAGCTTCCAGAACCAGGAAGAAGGCCGCCCCGACAAGATCTCGGCCGACTGGGCCGTGAAGGGCTGGCCGACGGTCGTGATCCTGGACAGTGAGTTCAAGATCCACTACCGCGGCCACGACGGCGAGAAGGCGACCGAGGTCGCCAAGGAGCTCGTCGCCAAGATGACCGAGAAGGGCGGCGAGTAACCCCCGCAGCCTCCTCGGGTAATTGGCCCCCGCGCGCGGCCCGCGTCACCTGGAGGTGGCGCGGGCCGCGTCGCGTAGATGCGGGCTGCGCCGCGCCGCGCCGCTGGAACGTCGGCGCGCCCGAAAGTCGTCCGGATGGCCCTCGGGCCGCTGCAGGGCTTTCCCTATGATGCGCCGCCCGCGCTCGCAGGGGCGAGCCGCGCCCGCACCCAGACCCATGAGATCTTCCATCGCCGTTCCGTTCGCCGTCGCCGTCCTGGCGCTCGGCGCGACCTTCCCCAGCTCGTCGACACGCCCTGACGAGGGCATGTGGCCGTTCGACAGCCTGCCGCTCAAGCAGCTCAAGGAGCGCTACGACTTCGAGCCATCCGCCGAGTGGCTGGACCACGTCCGGCTCGGCTCGGTGCGCTTCGACACCGGCGGCTCGGGCTCGTTCGTGTCGGCCAACGGCCTGGTCATGACCAACCACCACGTCGCGCTCGAGACGATCCAGAAGGTCTCGACCCCCGAGAAGGACTGGGTCGAGCCCGGCTTCAGCGCGCGGCTCTTCGGCGAAGAGGTGCCCGGCAAGGACCTGGTGCTGCGCCAGCTGGTCGACGTCAAGGACCTCACTGCCGACGTGATGGCGGTCAAGGAAGACGGCGGCGACGTCGAGGCGAAGCTCGCCGAGCTGTGCGCCGCGCTCAGCGACGAGGCCCAGCACCTCGAGGCGCAGCCGGTCTCGCTCTACGACGGCAACCAGTACCGCGCCTACGTCTACCACGTCTACGACGACGTGCGCCTGGTGTTCGCGCCGGCCAAGCAGGTCGCGTTCTACGGCGGCGACTACGACAACTTCACGTATCCGCGCTGGTGCCTGGATTGCGCGTTCTTCCGCGTCTACGAGGACGGCGAGCCGGTCGACTCTTCGAAGTGGTTCTTCGAGTTCGAGACCGGGGGCGCCAACAAGGGGGACCTCGTGTTCGTCTCGGGCCACCCTGGCGGCACCGAGCGGTCGCTGACCTACGACGAGATGGTCATGCACCGAGACCTCTGGACGCCGCAGGTCGTCGCGCTGCTGGCCAACAACGTCCGGGTGATCAAGGCCCGGATGGAGCAGAGCGAGGAGGCCGCGTTCGAGCTGCGCGACACCTACTTCGGCCAGATGAACAGCCTCAAGGCCTTCACCGGCCACCTCAACGGGCTGCTCGACGACGAGCGCATGGCGCTGATCCAGGCGCGCGACCAGGAGCTGATCGCGAAGTCCGGCGAGGAGGCGGTCGCGGCGGCCTTCGCGGCGATCAAGGCCGAGATGGGCAAGCTGCTCGAAAAGCACGCACAGAGCGGTCTCCAGGACTTCCAGGCGATGCGCAAGGACATGGCCGCGGCGACCGCGGCGGTCGCCGAGCACAAGACCGTGATCAACAAGGCCCGCTTCGACGTCTACGGCGACGAGAACTACCCGGACGCGACCTTCACGCTGCGCCTGGCCTACGGCACGGTGCAGGGCTACGAGGCGGGCACGACCAAGGTCTCGCCGAAGACCACGGTGCACGGCCTCTACGAGCGCAACGCGGCGTTCGACAACGAGCACCCGTTCGACCTGCCGCAGCAGTGGCTCGACAAGAAGGGCGAGCTCGACATGAACACGCCGTACAACTTCGTCAGCACGTGCGACATCATCGGCGGCAACTCGGGCAGCCCGATCCTCGACCGCGACGCCAAGGTGGTCGGCCTCGTCTTCGACGGCAACATCGAGTCGCTGCCGGGCAACTACTGGTTCGACGAAGAGGTCAACCGATGCGTCGGCGTGCACGCGGCGATCATGATCGAGGCGCTGGCGAAGGTGTACGAGGAGTACGGTCTCGTCAGCGAGCTCACGGGCGGCAAGTAGCTCACCGCTCGAGGCGTCGGCCTGCTCTGACTGCGAGACCATGGCCGACGCCGACCGAGTCCGGCCGCAGCTGCCGGCCGCCGTCTACACCGCGGCGGTCTCGGTCTCGTGGTATGTGCGCGCTGACGCCCGGCTGCGCCAGGCGGGGATGGCGCTCGTAGGGATCAGGCGCGGACCGCGCTAGTAGGGACTGTCGAGCATGTCCCAGATGATCTGCTCGACGTCGGGCTCGGCCTTGCCGGTGAGGTGGTCCGGCGACGCGCCGTCGCCCTTGATGTGGGCGGCGATCGCCGGCAGGTCCTCCTCCTTGACCGTGCTGTAGAAGACCTTGTCGGGGTAGAGCGTCACGTTGACGCCGTGCTCGCACGCGCCGAAGCACGGGTAGCGCCGGATCTTGATGCGCTCCTCGTCCGGGTCGAACGCCTTGACGAGGTCGCGCAGCTTGTCGAACAGGTCGCCGCTGCCCATCTCGGTGCAGTCGCCGCCTTCACAGACGTAACAGAGTCGGTTGCTCATGGTCGGAGGGGCGCGCCGTCGGGGGGCGACGGCGCGCGCGGCGGGCTAGTGGAACTTGACGTATTCGAAGTCGACGGGCTGGTTGTTCGGGCCCTTGTTCGGCGGCGCGATGTAGTTCGCGAACTTGCCGGGCTCGGTCACCTTGACCATGCAGGAGTCGACGTACTCGCGGTCCGCCTTGGTCGGCAGCCAGCTGGTGTGCTGGTTGGTCCAGGTCGCCTCGTCGATCAGCTCGCCGGCCGGGTTGAACCGGTAGCCGGCGTAGACGCCCTGGCCGCGGTTGAACTTGCGGTTCGGCAGCTGGATCTCCTCTTGGACGCCGAGCTTCTTGAGCTCGCGGTTCCACCGTTGGCAGATCCGCGTGCAGTCGGCGATGTAGGCGTCGAGCAGCACGGCGTTCATCGCGCGGCGCAGCGGGATGTCCTTCTCCTCGAGCTTGCCGTCGTCGGTCGGCACCTCGAGGCGGTACTCCGCGTTGAGTGCCTTGGGGTCCTTGTAGATGCCGTCGCTCTCGCGGTAGCGGCCCTTCAGGCCCATGGCGAACGCCTCGGCCGCGTTGGTCGAGTCCTCGCCGCCGAACAGGTCCATCGAGCCGGTGAACCAGAAGTTGCAGTAGCGCTGGATCATGTCGAGCGGGATCGCGCCCTCTTGGCGCGGGTCCTTACCCTCGGCCATGAGCTCGCCGGTCCGCTTGATGATGCGGCCGACGCC
>CAZTQF010000041.1:0-7839 GCA_964615255.1 uncultured candidatus Brocadiaceae bacterium
TGGCACTCCTCCAGCTGCTTGTCCATGTTCTCCTTGATCAGGTGCATGGGCACGTGGCCCGGCCCCTCGATCATGACCTGGACGTCGTGCTCCCACGCGATCTTGGTCAGCTCGCCGAGCGTCTCGAGCTCTCCGAACTGGGCGCCGTCGTTGGCGTCCTTGATGCAGCCGGGCCGCAGGCCGTCGCCGAGCGAGAACGAAACGTCGTACCGCTTCATCAGCTCGCAGATCCGCTCAAAGCCGGTGTAGAGGAAGTTCTCTTCGTGGTGGTGGAGGCACCACTTGGCCATGATCGAGCCGCCGCGCGAGACGATTCCGGTGACCCGATCCGCGGTCAGCGGCACGTAGCGCAGCAGCACGCCGGCGTGGATCGTGAAGTAGTCGACGCCCTGCTCGGCCTGCTCCTCGAGCACGTCGAGGAACATGTCGAGGTTGAGGTCTTCGACCCTGCCCTCGACGCGCTCGAGCGCCTGGTAGATCGGCACCGTTCCGATCGGCACCGGGCTGTTGCGCACGATCCACTCCCGGGTCTCGTGGATGTTCTTCCCGGTCGACAGATCCATGACCGTGTCGGCGCCCCAGCGCGTCGCCCACTGCAGCTTCTCGACCTCCTCCTCGATCGAAGAGCCGAGCGCGCTGTTGCCGATGTTGGCGTTGATCTTCACCAGGAAGTTCCGGCCGATGATCATCGGCTCGATCTCCGGGTGGTTCTTGTTGGCCGGGATGATCGCGCGGCCCTCGGCGATCTCCTTGCGGACGAACTCCGGATCGACGTTCTCCCGGATCGCGACGAACCGCATCTCCTCGGTGATCTCTCCGCGGCGCGCGTAGTGCATCTGTGAGAAGTTCGTGTCGCCGCGGGCTGCGCGGGCGTCGATCCAAGGCTGCCGACGCTTTGGCAGGCCGAGGCGCACGTCGCAGTCCTGCGGGCCCGTCGTGTCGTAGACCCGCAGCAGGTCTCCGTTGGTCAGCCGGATGTCGCGCGCCGGAACCTGCAGGTCCCCGACGGTGACCTTGTCGGAGCGGGGAAAAGAGTCGGAGAGCGGGCCGAGGCCCGGCTGCGGAGCGGTGTCGGTCATGAGCTGCTGGTCCCTAGGCCAGGAACAACCGGATCAGGTCGAGGGGTGCTTGTCGGTTCGCTGCCTTGGACGCCTTGAACCGGAGCACCGACGTGGATCGGCGCTGGGCCAGGATGGGCCAAGGCCACGGGGCGCGCAAGCGTTCAGCGCGCGGCGCCGGCAGGCTTCGGCGCTCCCGAGAGTTCGCTCCGGCGCACGCTCGCGGGCTGTGGACCGCCGACGGTCCCAGGCTCCGGCGAGTGAAGCGGCTCCAGCGCGAGCACCGAGCGCAGGTCATCGTGCACGACCCCGCCGAGTAACCCGACCATGCGCTGCGACAGCCGCATCGCGTGCGAGCTCCGAGCGGCAACCGCCAGGTCGCCGCGCGGGAAGAACATCTGCACGACGAACACGAAGAACAGCACCACGCAGCCGCCGGTCGCGACGCCGAGCACGCCGCCGCCGAGGCGATCGAAGAAGCCGAGCCCCGCCTTGTCGGCGAGCCGCTTGACCAGCATCGTCACGAGGCTGAGCGCGACCAGGACCACGACGAACAGCAGGCAATAGGCGAGATAGATCGTGGTCTCGCCGGGGGCCGGAGGCGCCAACGGGGCTGCGGCTTCGACCACCGGACCGGCAGCGCCGGGCTCGGGGAGCCGCGCGGGATCGGCGGTGACGCCCGGCGCGCTGCCGAGCAGCGACGCGACGTCCTGCCCGTAGCGGCCCGCGACCACGTAGGCGGCCACCAGGATCCCGACCCGGCTGACCTGCCAGATGAACCCCTTGAAGATCCCGAGCGCGAAGAAGACGACCAGCACGCCCAACGCCGTCCGATCGATCCAGCCCAAGGACTGCAGCGCGTCCGTGATGGCCTCGAAGGCCGTCGGGGTCGATTCGTCCTGGGGGGCTGGCACGCGGGGTCGATTGTGCCGCGCCCGGACGCGTTTGTCGCGGTTCGTTGCGCGCTGCGTCGCGGAGCTTTGCAATTCTGCCCGGCCTCGGACACCCTTCGTCTCGCGCCGCGGCGAGAACCAAACGCATGAGCAGAGACGAAGTGACCCGACACACCCAGATCGTCGCGGAGCTCGCGGCGGCGCTGTCGAACAACGCGCGGCTCCGCGCGGAGCTCCAGCGGGCGCGGCGACAGTTCTTCGGCGAAGACGCCGTCGGCCCGGCAGACGACGCGGCCGAGCACCGGTTCGCGGAGTGGTTCCTGTTCGAACGCGAGAGCGAGACGCTCGGCGCGGTGCCGGCAGAGGTGGCGCCGTACTCCGAGCGCGCGCGCGAGCTCGAGGACTCGATCGTTGGCCTGTTTCTGGTCGAGGTCGTCGGGGACTGCGTGAACGCGCGCGACGTGCAGAGCGGCGAGGTCTTCGAGCTCGACGACGCGCGGACGCTGCAGGTAGGAGACCTGCTCGTCGGCCGCCTCTACAGCGCAGCGCAGGAGCGGTGGTCCGCTTCGGCGGCCACGCCCGCCCTGCGACCGGGCCGCGCGCTCGCCGACGCCTTCGTGCGCGACCTCGCCAAGCTGAAGGTGGATCGCCGCCTGCAGCAGATCGAGCTCGAGCACCTCCTGCTCCGGCGAAGGGGCGCCGCCGCCGAAGCCGTCCTGCCGGGACCGCCGGCCGCGCCGGCAGCGCCGCTCGAGCACCTCGAGGCCGACCTGCAGCAGCTGCTGGAACGCGCCGGGGACCGGCACCAGGCCGAGGTCATCAGCCAGCAGCTCGCGGTCGCGCCCCGTCCCGGGGCCTACATCGGCCCGCTGCTCGACCAGCTCGCCTTCGACACCGACGTCGACCTCGACAAGGCCCGCAGGCTCCTCCTGGAGATCTGGAACGCGCACCACGCGGGCGAAGAGCTCGGCGATGCGGACGCGCCCGACGAGGCCGCTGGCCCGCCGGGAGCGACCTTGGGCGAGCAGCTGGTCCGCACCCTCGACGAGGGGTTGAACGCTCAGCGGGACATCGACCAGCTCTTCGCCCAGCTCGAGCAGATGGCTGGCATCGAGGCCGAGGAAGAAGACCAGACAGACGACGACGCAGCGGCGGCGCTCGTGCATCGCCTGGCGGAGGCGCCGACCGACGCGCTCTCGGGCGCAGGCTCGGCCGACGCCGGGGACCTCGGTCCGCTGGTGGCGGAATTCCACTGGGAGACTGAGACCGCCGAGGCCGCCGCCGACGCGAGCGCGCTCACGCTCTGGGTCGAGCTGCAGCAAAACGCGCCGGTCCCCAACACCATCCTGGAGGCCATCGGCACGCAGGACATCCTCCGCCTGCTGCTCCACGTCTATCTACGCTCGGCTCCTGGCCAGCGAGCGCCCCAGGTGCGGGCCGCGTTCGCGGAGCTGACGCGGTTCTACGACTGGCTCGCGGTGACGCAGGAGATGGACCTGCGCGAGCGCCTCGCCGCGTGTCAGGGCCCGCTGCTGGGCCAGCTCGACCGACTCCAGGACGCCGGCGTCGCGCTCAGCAACGACCGCACGCCGGACCGCGCGCCCGGCCTGCTGCAGATCGAAGAGCTCGGCCCGGACGGCTTCGGGGCGCGTGACGACGACGGCGACGGCTGCTGGCTCGAGGCCTCGCCGGCAGCGCTCGCGCTGCTCGAGGTTGGAGACCTGCTGCTCGCGGGCACGTCGGCCCCGGCGACCGCAGCGCAGACCTCGATGCACCGACGCATCGCAGGCCTCGTCGTCGTGCTGCCGACCGACGCCCGCGCCTTGATCGAATAGTCCTTCGCAGCGCGCGCACGCGCCCTGCGGCCAGCGCCGGTCGCTCCGCGCCCGATAGTCCGACTCATGGGTTGGGAGACCGCGCTCGATCGCTTGTTGTTGCAGCAGGTCCACCTCGCCGAGCAGGACCCGGACCGGATCCCGAGCCTCGCCCGCCAGCTGGCCGACTACCGCGCGGTCGCAGCCGACCGACCTGGGCAGAGCTTCCTCGCCGGCTACGCGAACGCGCTGCTCTCGATCCCGATCGACGGGTCCGCACCCGACGCGCGCGGCCGACGCTGGCAGCTGTTCGGCACCATCCGGGCCTACGACCGGCTCGGCGAGCGGGACAAGATCGCCTCGACCTTGTCCGACGCGCAGCTCCTCCTGGAGCTGCTCTCGGACCCCGCGGTCGCCGGACCTGCGCTGCCGCTCGTGGTGCGGTCCTTGTTCTGGTCTGGAGACCTGGAGCTCGCGGTCCGCACGATCCAGTACCTCGCGGCCGCGCCCGAATCGACCGAGATCGAGACGATCGTCGACGCCGCGGTGACCGACCTGCTGGGCAGGCTGGAGACGCGCGCCGACGACGACAAGCAGGAGAGCACCGCCGCCATCCTGGGCAAGATCCTCGGCATGGCGGGGTTCGAGCGGCTGCCGATCGACGTCCAGGCGAACTACCACCGGGCCCTCGCCGAGCGCCTGCTGGCGACGAGCGAGTGGGAGCTCGCGGCAGCGGCGGCCGAGCGGTCGCAGGCGCTCGCTGCGTCGCACCCGCTCCTGGCGAGCGCGGCCGCGCGGGTCGCCGCGCTCGCGGAGCTGCGGGAACACGAGGCGGCGTGCGTGACGCCGCAGGCGGATCGACCGTCGCGGGACGCGGTCCTGGCCCGCTTGCGCCACGTGGATCACCGCGCGGACGCCGCGTGCCCCGAAGCCCTCTACCTGCGGAGCATGCTCGCCTACGAGACGGCGGACATGTGCACCGCCGCGCGCGGCTTCGACCGCGCGCTCGAGGCCCTGCGTCGGATCGAAGGTCGCGACGTCGCGCTCCGCGACCGCGCGCGGTTCTTCCTGGCGGCGTCTCTGCTGACCGCAGGCGACCCGAAGGAGCAGACCCGCGCGCTGCGGCTCATGGAGCAGGCGCTCGCGACCGTGCGCCCGGACCTGGAGAGCTTCTACTCGGTCCACGAAGCGCTGAAGCGGCTCGACCGGAGCCTCGCGCTCCGCTTCCTCGACGCCGTCGACGTCGGCCGGGGCTCGACGCCCGACCAGCTGCTGTTCGTTGCCCTGGAGTATCAGTCCCTCGGGGAAGCCAGCCATGCGCTCCACGCCGCGCGGAGGGTCCTGGAGGTCGCGGTCGACCTCGACCAGCGGGTCGAGGCGCTGGGCGTCGTGCTCTCGGCGCACAACATGCTGGGCGAGCAGGATCAGGCGCGCGCCTGCTACGCGGAGATCCGCGAACTGCTGAGCCAGCGCGGCAGGTTCGAACAGCTGGAGAAGCTGCTGCAGAACGAGGAGCTCGTCGGCCAGGCGCTCGACCACGTCGAGATCAAGGTCGAGCTGATGCACTGCTACGACGAGCTGGAGGGCCGCGAGTTCGACCGCGCGACCCTGCAGGTCGCCGTCGCGCGGTCGCTGAAGGCGCGCAAGGACGTCGAGGCGCTGCAGCAGGCCCACGGCCTACTGCAGGAGGTCCAATGCTCCTATCCCGAGCTCGCGCCCGACGACCTGCTCGCGATCGAGCGGCTGCTCGCGCTCCACGACGAAGCGCCGACGAGCGACGACAGCGGCACCCAGGCCTTCCGCGCGCTGGCAGGCTCGCTCGAACGCAGGCCGCGCGTGCTGGTCGTCGGCGGCAACGAGCGCCAGCGCCGCCATCACGCACGCCTCGATAAGCTCGCGACGTCCTGGGGCTTCGAGGCCGAGTGGATGATGACCAACTACACGTCGCCGCAGAAGACCGTGTCGACGATCCAGGACCGGCTGCAGTCGGGGGTGGACCTGCTGCTGCTCCTGCACTGGAACCGGCACGAGACGACCGAACCGGCGCTCGAGCTCGCGCGGACGGCCGGGGTCCCTGCGCGGACCGTGCACTACGCCGGCTTCACGAGCTTGCAGGTCGCCCTGGCCGAGCAAGCGCAGCGGATGCTGGGCGTAGCCAACTAGCGCAGCGCCTCGTAGCCTGCGGTCGTGGAGCGGCCGCAGACGGACTGCCTGGTGATCGGTGGGGGGGCTGCAGGCGCGGCGCTGGCGCTCTTCCTGGCGCGCCGCGACGTCTCGGTGGCCCTGGTTGACGATGGCCGGGCGCACTACAGCGGGCCCTACGAGACCGTGCTCGCCAGCACCCGCGGCACCTGGGAGCGCCTGGGCTTGCTCGAAGGCGTCGACGACGGGGTCGAGGAAGACCCGCTCCGTCACGGCGCCGTCTGGGGCGATGACCAGCTCCGTTGGCGTGACGACCCGGAGCCTGGGCTGCTGCTCCGGCGAGGCCGCTTCGACCAGAGCCTGCGGCGCGCGGCGGCGGCGGCGGGCGCGACGGTCTACGAAGGCGCCCGCGCCGTGCGGGTCGGAGGGTCGTGGGAGGCAGGGGGCGCGACGCTGCGGCCGCAGCTGGTCGCGTACGCGACCGGGCGCCGTCAGGGCGTCGCTGGCCTACCGCGCTTCACTCGCGGCGCGACGCGGACCGTCTCGGTGACCCTGGAAGGGGTCCCTGCCGATGCCGACCGTGGCACCGCGGTCGTCGAAGCCTGCCGTGACGGCTGGCTCTGGTCGTATGCGCCAAGAGACGGCCGGGCGACCGCCGCGGCGCTGCTCGACGCACCGGGAGGCCGCGGCGGCCTGCGGGACGCGATCGCCGCCCTATTGCGCAGCGCGCGCGGACCCGCTGGTCGGCTGCGGGAGCGGCGCCTGTTGCGCGCCAACGACGCCAGCGCGCGGCGACGTGCCGCATGCGGCGACGCGCTGCTGCTGGGCGACTGCGCGGCGACCATCGACCCGCTGGCCAGTCAGGGGGTCGAGAAGGCGATCGCCGCCGCCGAGCACGCCGCGACGGTGATCTGCACGGCGCTGCAGCAGCCGCAGTGGTGGCGGCGGCTGGTGCACGCGCACGCCAGGTGGGAGCGAGACCTGTGCGCAGCGCACTGGCGGACCAGCGCGGCGTTCTACCGCGAAGAGCAGCGGTTCGTGGACGCGCCGTTCTGGGCGGCGCGGCGCGCCGCCGCCGACGTCTTCCGCGACCCGGCGCCGCCGGCTTCGAGCCAGCCGCTGCGTTGGCGGGAGGCCGTCGCACCCGGCAAAGCCCTGCTCCGTCACGGCGACCGATTTGTCGAGGTCGAAGGGCTCGTGGATCCAGCGACCGGCGACGAGGTCGCCCGCGCAGGCCGGATCGCGGCCCAGAGCCTGTTCGATCTGATGACTCCGGGGCGGTCGATCGATGGAGCGCTCGCCGCTGCCGCGGCTCAGCCCAGGTTCGCGACCAGCTCGCCGCGCGACCTCGCGGACGCGCTGCATTGGCTGCACGCCAAAGGGTGGCTGATCAGCTCGTCGCCGTCCTCGCCAACAGTCCGCTGACCGCAGCGACCGCGAGGCTGTCGCCGCGCGCGCGCAGCTTCCTGCCGCCGTCCGCGTCGCGCGGCGGCAGCGGCGACGCGAACCAGACCCAGCGATCCCCGTGCTTGCGCAACTCGGGCACCATCGGCGGCACGTTGGTGTCCGCGACCACGCCCTCAAAGCCGTCGAGGCAGCCCGGGTCGCAGGGCAGGCCACCGTAGCTCGCCGGCGCGACGACGCGCACGCCGCGAGCGCGCGCCTCGCTCGCCACCTCGACCAGCTCGTCGCGGTGCCGCAGGGAGGTCGTGCCCAGGCTCAGGTTGACGCAGGTCGCGTCGAGGGTGAGCGCGTGGCGTAGGGCATGCACGACGGCCCGGAAGTCACAGACGGGTTCGCGGTCGAAGACCCGCAGCGACACGACCTCGAGCTGCTCGACGAACGCCGCGACCGTGGCGGCCACCGCGCTGCCGTGGCCGAGCAGGTCTTCGCCGCCGTGACCGGCATCGATCGCGCCGTCTCGACCAAAGC
>CAZTQF010000041.1:7849-11003 GCA_964615255.1 uncultured candidatus Brocadiaceae bacterium
CCGCGCAGGCCCGGGTGCCCTGGATCGACGCCGCTGTCGACGACGACCACGCGCGGCGGTGGCATCACTCGTCGACCACGTAGATGCGACCGACGATCTCGCCCTCGAGCTCCACCGACGGCAGGCGCTCGAGGGTCGCGCCGTCGAAGACCTCGAAGTCGCTGCCGGCGACCCCGACGTAGACCTTGCTGGCGTCGGGCGCGACCGCCACCAGCGAGCGGCGCGGCCGGAACTCGTAGTAGGCCTCGGCAAGCTGGTCGCCGGTTTGCATGTCGTAGGTCACGAGCCGGCGCTCGTCGCCGCGGCTGCCGCTCATCGCGACGCCGATCCGCTTCTTGTGGGCGACCCGCATGCCCCAGGAGCTCTTGCTCGGGCCCCACTCGGCGACGTTGAGCACCTTGTGGTTCTCCAGGTCCAGCTCGACGAGGCCCCAGTTGGTCCGCTTCTTCTCGACCGGGTCGGTGGTGGTGAAGGTCATCAAGGCGCGCGTCGGGTCGCGACCGTCCAGGAGGTCTGTCGAGCCGACCCGAATGGCGCCCGCGCCGAAGAACCTCGGCTCCTTGAGCACGATGCGCGCCTCCTCCTTGAGCGTGCGGGCGTTGAGGAACACCACGTCACCGTCCTGCGACGAGATCCACTGGTCGCCCGACGCGTTGAGCCGCGCCCGCGACATGCCGTCAGGGAGCTTCTTGAGCTTGCGCACGACCTTCTTCTCGGCGCTGTCGTAGAGCAGGTACTCCGTCGGCTCGAAGCTGTAGCGATCGATCTCCTTCTTGACGCGATCGGTCTGCACCAGCCAGTGCACGCCGCCCGGGCACTCCCGCACGCTCTTGACGCGCAGGATCATGCCCTCCTCTTGGAAGAAGTGGTCGTCGATCAGCTCGCCGGTGCGCAGGTCGACGACCTCAACGGAGCGCTGCTGGTTGGTCACCACCAGCATCCGACGACGGTCGTGCGTCAGCGTCGTGCGCCAGAACAGGCCGCCCTTCAGTCGGATCTTCTGGACGATCTGGTCGGTGCCCGGATCGAACTTCACGAGGAAGTCCGGATACATCGTGAACCAGAAGAACTGCTTCTTGGACTCGAGGTCCGCGAGGCTCGGCGCCGCGACCGGCGTGAATTCGGGCAGCTCCGAGCTCTGCTTGCTGCCGCGGCGACGGCCGCCGCTGCCGCGCCCCTGCTGGGCGCCGTCTTGGCCCTGCTCGGCAGCGGCGGGGGCCTCGACCGCCTCGCGCTGTTGCGTCGAAGCAGCCGGGCACAGCCCAAGAGCGGCCGTGAGTCCAAAGAGTAGGAGGGGCTTGGTCATCACGCGCGGCCTAGGGGAAGACGAGGTCGATGGACTTCCAGTCCTGCATGGGAGCGCCACAGGATGACGTCCAAGTCGGCGCGTTGGTGACGCCGTCGGGGACCTGGGCCGGCCAGTAGCACGTGTGGTAGCAATCGTACAGATCGCGCTCGATGGGCTGTCAAAGCCCGTCGGTGCCGTTGCCGGAGTCGACCTCCCAGCCCGGCGCGAACACGGTCGTGCAGCCGTAGGGATAGGTGGTCGGGGGCGGATCCTGGGTCAGCGCGCGCGCGGCGCCGCGGCGCGCCAGCACCATGCCGGCGAGCTGCCGGGCCTTCTGGTTGCAGGCGACGATGCGCGGCTGCCGCTTGGGCGCAGCGCCCTCGGAAGGGTTCGAGCTTGGGTCGGTCATGACGGGTCGAAGCGGGTGAGGAAGGTCGGGTTGGTCGCCGCGATGCGGCCGTAGCTCTTGAGCCCGAGGTCGACGAAGCCCCGGATCCATTCGCAGTAGTGGACGTTGGCGCGGGTCGCCTCGCCGTAGCGGACGTGCGCCTCGTGGTAGCAGCCGCCGGCACAGAGCGGCCGCGCGAAGCAGCTGGTGCAGTCGGTCTTGTTGTCGACGTGCGCCTTCTCGAGGAACGCCGCGCGCGCCTGCTGGTCGACGCCGCCCTGGACGGTCCCGACGCTGTGCGAGTCCGACTCGACGAACCGGTGGCAGAGGCCCAGCTCGCCCTCGGTCGAGACGCCGAGCAGGCCGAGCCCGGCCCCGCACGGGTGCGCCTTGTTGACGCCCTGGTGCAGCTCGCGGACGAGGTCGCCGAGGTTGCTGAAGCCGTGGTGCTTGCCCTGCACCGCGTGCTCGACGTACTCGTCCCCGAGCGCTGCGAACTCCTGGAGCAAGCGCTCGTAGCCCTGCTCGCCGAGCGCATAGTCGCGCTCGAGGCCTGCGGTGACCGGCGCGAAGCCGACCTCGTCGAAGCCGAGGTCCTCGGTCAGGTAGCGGTAGGTGTCGACCACCGGCGTCGCGCCGGCCGTGACGGTCACCCGCGCGCCGATCGCGCGCCCCTTGCGCGCCCGGTTGGTCTCGATCAGGTGGCGGATGCGCGGCTCGATCACGTCGAACGATCCCTTGCCGCTCTTGAAGGTGCGGTGCCGGTCCTGCTCGCCCTGGTCCCCGTCGATCGAGACCGTGATGCCGAAGCGGTGCGTCGTCAAGAAGTCGACGATCTCCTCGGTCAACAGCGTGGCGTTGGTCGTCAGCGAGTAGTGCACGCGCTTGGCCAGCTTGGCTGCCTCCTGCTCGGCATACTCGGTCGCCGCCCGGATCGCGTCGAAGTTCAGCAGCGTCTCGCCGCCGAAGAAGGTGATCGACACCTGCGGGCGATCGCCGCTGCTGCGCATGAGGAAGTCGATCGAGTCGCGCGCCGTCTTGTCGTCCATGCGCGCCGTGCCGTTGCTGCCCTGGCCGGCGCCGATCTTGTCCTCGCCGTACTCGTAGCAGTAGGTGCACGACAGGTTGCACTTGTTGGTGACGTTGAGCACCAGCGTGGCGAGCGGGAACGGCATCGGCGGCAGCTTCGGCCGCGGCGCTGGCGCCTCGCCGAGCGGGCGGATGGCGCCGAGGTCGATCAGGTCGTTCAGCGTCTCCTGCGCCTGCGCTGGCTGCGCCTGCTCAGCCGTCCACGCGTCGCTGTCGCGGCCGTCGGCCGCCGCGAACGCATCGACCACCGCAGCGGTCGGCTCATCAAGGGCGAGGATCGCCGCCGAGTTCGCCAGGTAGACGAACTCGGTGCCGGCCTCGTCGGAGAACCGACGGTGCAGGACGGTGCGCAGCTGCATCAGCGGTCCTCCCAGTTGAGGACCTGCCAG
>CAZTQF010000042.1:0-10697 GCA_964615255.1 uncultured candidatus Brocadiaceae bacterium
GGGCGAGGTCGTCTACATCGACGGGATCGTGCGCTCGGCGGCCGACGGCGCGCTCGTGCTCGAGCCCGCGATGGGCCGCGACCCGACGGCTCCGTTCAATCCACAGCGCCGGTGAGCCTCGGTCGCCGCGCTGGGCAAGCGCGGCGGTTGCGAGGATACTCTGGCCGACCGCGCGCCAGCTGCGCGCGCCTCGGACCATGAAGCACCTCCTCTCCCGCCGTGACTTCCACCGCGGCGTGGCGTCTGCCGCGCTCGCCTCCGCCCTGCCCTCGATCGGCTCGCGCCGCAGCGCGCCGCAGCCGGTGCGGCTCGCGATCATCGGGCCGGGCAAGCGCGGCATGAACCTGATGCGCGGCGCGTTCCTGCGCGACGGCTTCGAGGTCGTAGCCGTCTGCGACGTCGACCCGAACCGCCTCGCCGCCGCCAAGAAGCTCGCCGACGAGCGGCAGCCGGACTCCGACTGCTACGCGACGACGCGGCACGAGGACGCGATGGACCGCGACGACGTCGACGCCGTCGTGATCGCGACGCCGGACCACTGGCACTGCCACCAGATCCTCGACGCCGCCAAGCGCAGAAAGCACGTCTACTGCGAGAAGCCGCTGACGCTGACGCTGCGCGAGGCGCAGCTGGTGGTCCCCGCGGTGCAGGAGGCCGGCGTGGCGTTCCAGACCGGCAGCCAGCAGCGCACCGAGTTCGGGCAGCGGTTCGTCCAGGCCGCCGAGCTGATCCGCAACGGACGGCTCGGCGACGTGATGACCGTGCACGTCGGCGTCGGCGCGCCGCCGCGCGCGTGCGCGCTGCCCGAAGAAGCGCTCGAGCCAGGCCTCGACTGGGACCGCTGGCTCGGCCCGGCGCCGATGCGTCCCTACCACTCCGACCTGTCACCGCGCGGCGTGCACAAGCACTACCCGGCGTGGCGGCGCTACTGGGAGTACGCCGGCGGCGGCCTCGCGGACATGGGCGCGCACCACTTCGACATCGCGATGTGGGCGCTGGGGCGCGACGGCAGCGGGCCGGTCGAGGTCCACCCGCCGCTGGTCGAGGGTGCAGAGACCGGCGCGTCGGTGGTGTTCGACGACGGCGTGCGGATCGTGCACGGCGGCCGCAGCGGCGCGACCTTCGTCGGCACCGAGGGCACGCTCGCGGTCGACCGGCCGCGCATCGGCGCCGAGCCCAGCAAGCTCCTCGACGAGCCGCTGCCCGACGACGCCGCGCTGCTGCCGCGCCGCAAGAGCCACGCAGAGGACTGGCTGCAGGCCATCCGAGGCGGCGAGCAGACCACGTGCCCGGTCGAGGTCGGCGCCGGCAGCGTCGCGATCTGCCACCTGCTCAACGTCGCCTACCGCCTGCGCCGCAGGCTGCGCTGGGACCCGGTCCAGTGGCGCTTCGTCGGCGACGACGAAGCCAACGCGCTTTGCGACTACGAGCGCCGCGCGGGCTACGAGCTGCCGACGGTCTAGCGAGCGTCCTTAGCGGTGCGCGACAGCCAGGGATCGCCGATCCGCTCGAGCAGCGGCTCCAGCTGCGCTCGCCGCAGCCGCTCGACGACCTCCGGGCGCTCGGCTGCGTAGTCCTTCATCTGGTACGGATCCTCCGCGCGGTCGCGGAGCAGCACCGTCTCCGGCTCACCCGCCTGTCGGTCGACGACGAGCGTGTAGCGATGGTCTCGCACGCCGCGCTTGCCGAGGTGCATCGCGCCCTGCGGGCACTTCATGTAGAGCTGCGCTGCGGGGCGGTCGCCCGCGCCCGTCAGGAGCAGCTCCGCGTGGTTCTCGCCCTGCACGTCTGCGGGCACGTCGTCGCCCGCGCCCATCAGGTGCAGCAACGTCGGATACAGGTCGGGGACGCTCAGCAGCAGGTCGTCGCGCCGCGCTGGCAGCGTGCCTCGCCACCGCATCAGCAGCGGCACCCGCATCGACAGCTCGTAGGCATTGTTCTTCGAGATCTCGCCCTGCAGCCCGATGCAGTCGCCGTGGTCCGAGGTGAAGACGACGATGGTGTCTTCTGTGAGGCCCAGCTCGTCGAGGGCCTGGAGGATCCGGCCGATCTGCTCGTCGACGCCGGTCATCATCGCGTACTGCAGGCGCAGGTTGCGCCGCGTGTAGCGACCCATGCGCGTGTCCGCCGCCTGCAGGTCGGGGCGACCGCCGAGCAGCTCCTGGTTGGGGACGTCGGCGTAGCGGTCGATGTAGCGCTGCGGCACCTGGCCATAGGGCATGTGCGGCGGGTTCATGGAGACCACGAGCGCGAACGGCGAGTCCTGGTGCGCTTCGAGGAACTCGATCGCGACGTCGGCCTCGTGCTCGGGCCCCCAGCGGTCGACCTTGAGCCGCTGGTCGCGGGTCATGTCGGTCTCCCAGTACTCGGGCGCGAGGTGTCGGTCGAAGGTGTTGTAGGCGTGCCAGAACGCGAAGCCGTGGCGGCGCGCGGGCGGCGTCCACTCGTTCCACGCGAACTTCGGGCTGTTGTTGTACGACTCGACGAACGGCGCGCGCGGCGACTCGAGGTGCCACTTGCCGACGTAGCCCGTGCGGTAGCCGCGCGCCGCCAGCACGTCGGACCAACAGGTGGTCTCCTGGCGCAGCTCGCAGCCGTGCTCGGTCGTCTTGGAGTTGCAGTTGGAGTAGACGCCGTTTCGGAACGGGTACTGCCCGCTCATCAGCATCGCGCGGTACGGGCTGCAGACCGGGTAGTTGGAGACGGCTTCGGTCAACACCAGCCCCTCGCGCGCCATCGCGTCGAGGTGCGGCGTCTGCACTTTCTCCTGCCCCAGGAAGCCGAGCGCCTGGCCGCGCCACTGGTCCGCCAGCAAGAACAGCAGGTTGGGCCGCCGCGCTGCGTCCACCCGCGGCGGCGCGCTGCAGGCGACCAGCAAGGCAAGCAACCACGAGCAGACAGCAGCGCGCATCCAAGCAGCCTACCGCCCCGGCGGCCGTCGCTCTAACGCCGTAGCTCCGCCAGTCCCGGCGGCAGGACCGCGTCACGCTCCCCAAACTCTGCGAAGCGACGCGACAGCGCCTGATCGGGCACGCCTGCTTCGATCGGCTCGTCGCGCTTGCGCAGCTCGTTGATGAGCTTGGTGTCCCCCTCGCCGCACTCGACGTCGACGCGCATCGAAGTCGACCCCGGCGTCCCGTAGCGCACGATCGTCAGGTCGCCGTCTCGCCGGACCGTGAGCTCGTTCGGCTTCGACGGCGCGGCCTTGACGGCCCCTCTCCGGCGCCGCTTGACGCGCTTCGGCCCCGCGGCTGGCTGCGCCTTGCGCGTCGCAGGCTTGGCGTCGAAGGGCTCCGCCGCACGATCGCCGAGCACGTAACGCTGCACCGGCGCGTGGTCCTGCGCACGGATGGGGAGGCGCACCTCGAAGCAGCATCCGTCGGCCGTGATCACGGGGCCGCCCTGCTCGACGTAGCCTGCGAACACCTCCCGCGCAGCCTCTGGCCAACCGTTCTCCTGGTCGACCGCGGCCCCGAACAGGCTGAACAGCAGCTCCTGGTGCGCTTGAGCAAAGCGCGGGACGAACGCGCCGAAGTCGCGGATTCGCACGAACTGGTAGCCGCACAGCCGGCCCTTGGGGTCGGTGAACAGCCCGCCGTACTCGACGTCGATGTGCCGGCGGACCCAGTCCTCCTCAGCCTCTTCGACCGGGTCAACCCGGAAGTTCATCGGGCTCTTAAAGGCGAAGGCGCCGTGCTCCCGCACCTTCTCCAGGTCCGAGAGCGCTTTGTCGATCGGACTCCTGCCGTCCCGCACCGGCATCGGGTTGCTCTCCGCTGCGTAGAGCCCGCGGTAGACGAACAGCACGTCCATCCGGTCCGCCTCTGCGTCGTAGCGGAGGTGCAGCTCCTGCTGCTCGAACTCGAGGCAGGCGGTGAGCACCAGCAGCGGCAGCCAGCAGGCGATGCGCAGCAGCGCCCCCTGGCCACGTCGAGATCCGAGGTGTGCGGAGGATCGGTTCATCTTGGCGCCAACGCCCATGGCTTTGGGTTGTAGAGCTATGCCCCCCCGGTCACCCGTCAACGGGGTCAGGCTGCCGGGCGCGCGGGCGCCCCGGCTCAGTCGTTGCCCCAGATCGTGCCGTCCGAGTGGTAGCCCAGCCCGCTGCTGTGCTGCGTCGCACGGGACCACTGCAGCGACCACGACGGGGAGCCGTCCGGATCTGTTCCCTCGCCTGGGAAGTAGTAGAGCCGCGACAGCCACAGCGCCTCATATTCCTGCGCGAACTCCTCGCTGGTCGGCAGCACCCCGCGCTCCTCGAACCGGGCCTCGACCCAAGCTGCTGCGTGCTGCGCCTCAGCACGGAAGAAGCCCTCCTCGACCTGATAGACGGCCTCGATCGGTGCCACCAATCCCACCATCAAGGCGAGCGCCAACCACCGCTGCCGACGCCGCTGAATCATCCAGAACGTCAGCGCGACCAGCCCGGCGCACAGCCAAGGTACGAGGTCCCACCAGTCCCAGCTCGGCACCAGCGGCGCAGCTGCGCTGCCTGCCGCGCTCGCCTCGCCACCCGCCAAGGCGAGCTGCTCGCCGCCCTCATAGGTGATCGTCGTGTTCCGCGCCCACACCTCCAAGAGTAGGAGCGCGAAGACGAACGCCAGCGACGAGCCGGTGTAGAACAGCGGGTTCCAGCGCCAGATCACGCCCGGCCACAGCAGCAGCGCGAGCGGCAGGTGCACGCCCAGCACGATCGAGGTCATGCGCAGGTCGATGCCGTAGTCCCAGCTGCGGAACTGGAACAGGATCGTCATCGTCCACGCCACGACCAGGCCCGCGCCGATCATGCGCAGGTTGCGCGCCCAGGCGCGCGGCATCGACGGCGGCAGCGCGCCGCGCATCGAGCGCGCGAGCGCCTCGGGCTCCCCCATCGCCGCGAGCGCGTCGCTCCACGCCGCGTCCCGGTCCGCGCCGGCCGCGACCGCGTCGCCGACCTGCGCCTCGAGGTCCGCGCGCAGCTCGGCCTGCACCGCGTCGCTCTGCTCGTGCGGCCCGCCGAGCGCCCGCTCCAAGGACGCGAAGAACGCCTGCACCCGCTGCTCGACGTTAGACATGGCCGGCCTCCTTCAGGATCGAGCGCACCGCGTCGTTGAACCGCAGCCACTGCGCGGCGCGCTTGCCGTGCTCCTTGCGGCCGTCTGGCGTGACGCGGTAGACCTTGCGCCGCTTGCCCTCCGGCGGGTCCTCCCAGGTCGCCTCGATCCAGCCCTCGCGCTCCATCCGGTAGAGCACTGGATACAGCGTGCCCTGCTTGAAGCGGAACTCGCCGTTGCCGCGGTCCTGCAGCGTGGTGAGGATCTGGTAGCCGTACATCGGCTCCTGCTGGAGAAGGGTCAGCAGCACGAGGTCCGTGCAGCTGCGCGCCAGGTCCGGGTTTCCACTCTTCGTCATGTGTGGCAATATATCATGCGAGACATACCTTGCAAGGCATACCTTGCCTGGAAGACTATCAAGGCGGACCCGACAGAGGGGTTGCTGAGATGCCGCGCCGGGGCACCACACGGGCCGCTAGGCCTGCGTGGGTGCCCGCCCGACTCGCGGCCGCCGCTCTCGCTGCGGGCAGCGCGAATCGCTCTCGTCGCGCTAGCGCCGCGCGGCCTGCCGGGCGCGAGTGACGGCACCGGCAGACAGGCGCCACGCCCCGTTGTCGTCCTGCCGGATCATCCGCAGGCCGTGCAGCGTCACCTCGGACTCGAGGCTGAAGCCGTGCCTCAGCGAAAGCAGGATGGCCCCTTCGAGGTCCACAGATAACGGCTCTGCTCTCGACATCCCCACATTCTCGCCAGCCTTGAAGGAGTCCGTGATCAGCCTGCCCGCCAAGGGCCGCTGACCCGCGGCGGACCACATCGCGTCGACGTCGCACGAGCCAGGCACGGCGAACATGCTGTAGGAGATCACTTGCCCCTCACGGGTCACCAACAGATCGAGCAGTTTCATGCCGTGCTCAAGGCCATGCTCACCGCTCTGCCCACCGTCACGGCCATGGCCACGCTCGCGCGCCGGCTCACCATGCCCACCCGACTCGTGGCCACTGGTTCCCCTGCAAGCGGCAGCGAGCAGGACAAGGACAACCACCGAGACACGCGTCACCCTCATGCCGAGATCCTACTTGTTGCCGCTTGGCGGGCGCGCGCGCAGGCCGCCTGCTACTGGCGGCCGGTCTTCTTGACCATGCGCTGCAAGAACTCGGTCCACTTGCCAGGCCAGGCGCCGAAGCCGCCGGACAGCGCGAACTCGCCCACCTTCTCGCCGGTCTTCGGGTCGACCATGACGAAGTAGGGGTTGGTCTTCACGCCCGCCAGCTCAGCCTGCGCCTTGCGGTTGTTGGCGAACTGCTCGTCCGTCAGGTGCTTGGGCGAGTCGGTGTGAAGTCGGGCTTCGACCAGGTGCTGCTTCATGAGCGAGGCGACCGCCTGCTCCAGGAAGATGTTGTCTTCCATGATCCGGCAGCTGTTTCAGTTGAAGCCGGTGAAGTTGTAGAGCACGAGTTTGTCCTCCTGCTTGGCGACCTCGATCGCCTTCTGGGGGTCGTCCTTGACGATCACGTGGCCCTCGACTTTTGGGCCGCCGCCTTCGCCCTTCATCACGATGCGGTTGGAGTAGGCCGGCACGAAGCCGGTCATGATCTTGTCCATCCGGTTGCCCATCGCGCCGAACAGGAAGTAGGTCGCGAGCAGCGTGACGATCATGCCGCCGGCCATCCTGCCGTTGCCGACACCCATGCTCGGTGTCCCGGCCTTGCGCAGCACCCCGAACAGGTAGAGCGCCCACAGCCCGAAGACCGCGGCCCACAGCATCAGGAACAGCTCTCGCGGCAGGGCGTCCCAGCCGAAGTAGATGTCGACCATCGACACGAACTTGAAGGCCGCCGCCAGCTCGACGAAGCCGAGCGAGATCTTCAGCGTCTCCATCCACTCGCCCGACTTGGGCATCGCCTTGACCTTGGTCGGGGCGAGCGACAGCGCCATGAACGGGATCGCCATCGTGAGGCCGAAGATGCCCATGCCGACCGCGACCTTGGTGGTGCCGTGCTTGGCGATGCCGCCGATCAGCGAGCCGACGATCGGCGCCGTGCACGTGAACGAGGTCAGCACCAGCGTCGCGCCCATGAAGAACACGCCGCTGAGGCCGCCGAGCGTGATGCCCGAGCCGCCGCTCGGCGCGCCCGCCGCCGACATCTGCGCCTTGGTCGCGAGCCGCTGCAGGAACTGCGGCGGGTTGAGGTTGACCCAGCCGAACAGCACCGCGGCGAAGAAGAAGAACATCGCGCCGATCACGGCGTTGGTCGCCCAGTGGTTGACGACGTCGATGATCACCGCAGACAGCGCCACGCCGACGAACACGAACATCGCGATGATGCCCAGCCCGTAGGTGATCGTCAGCGGCAGCACGTTGCCGCCGGCCTTCTCCGCCTGCTTGGTGAAGAAGCTGAACGTGATCGGGATCATCGGGTACGTGCACGGCATCGCGAGCGCGAACAGGCCGCCGCCGATGCTCGCGAGGATCAGCGCCCACCAGCTGCCGAACGGGTCGTCCGGGTCGACGACCTGGTCTTCGACGCCGCCGGCGCCGGCCATGCCGCCGATCGCTGCGGGCGGCGCGGCGGTCTTCTCGGCACGCGCCGCGCCGGCCTCGATGACCAGCGTGGCTTCGTACTCCGCCTCGGCCGGCGGGTCGCAGCCGACGTCGTTGCAGATCTGGTAGTCGAGCACGCCGCCGATGGTGACCTCGCGCGGCTCGGCGCCCGCCGGCACGCGGAACGCCTGGCGGACCTCGAAGTGGTGCGGCAGCTGATATTGCACGGTGTCGAACACCTCGACCGGCTCACCCGGCGGCACCATCGGGTCTCCCTCGAACTCGAGGCTGCCCACGTCCTGCTTGTCCTGCGCGTACTCGACCGGGATCTGGCCGGTCTCCTTGGTGCCGTAGGCGTGCCACCCGTCGATGACGTTGACGTCGAGCACCAGCGTGGTGACCTCGCCGGCGCGCGCCGTGGCCGGCTCGAACTTGGCCGTCACCGTGACCTTCTCGTCGCCCTCGAGCATCAGCCCAGGCACCGTGCCGAGCCCCGGCACCGGGATCGGCGGCGGCGGCGGCGGCTCCTGGGTCGCGGCGCCGCCGGCAGCCGGCGCGGCCGCCGAGACCTCACCCTTTGCGACGAACGCTGCCGTGTTCGGCTGCTCGCACGATCCCTGCATGCAGATCTGGTAGCCCAGTCCGCCGGAGACCCCGAGCGCGCCGGTCGCGCCGGCTGCGACCTTGAGCGGCACCGTCACGCGGAAGGACTCGGGCAGCGGATACGTCGTGCCGTAGGGCGAGACCTCGGGGAGCCCGGCCGGGATGTCCGCCTCGCCCGCGCGCTCCAGCCCCGTCAGCTCGAGCGCGGAGACGTCCAGCGACACCGGGATGTTGCCTGTCTCGAGGGTTCCGTAGGCGTGCCAGCCCGCCGCGGTGGTGGCGCGGAGCACCAGCTTGACGGCGTCGCCGGGCGCCGCCTGCGCGGGCTCGAGCGATGCCTTGAGCAAGAACTTGGGATCGTCCTGCGCGAACAGCGACGCGCTCAGCGTCACCAGCAGGGCCCACATCAACCGCAGTCGAGAATGCATCGGGGCGCAGATGATACGGCCCCCCCGACGATCGACACGCCGAAGGGCTCCAGAACTTCGCCGAGATTGTCGCCACGGGGCGACGCGAGGCGTCCGAGCCGCCGCTACCAGCGCCGCGGCGAGCGCTCGCCGCTCGAGCGATCCTGGACCAGCTCCATCCGCAGCTCTTCTTCGCCGTCCGAGGTCAGCACGTAGAGCACCGGCGGTCCCGGACGCGCGTGCGCGAAGTAGTATTGCTGCACGACGCCTGGCCGGGCGACCTCACGCACCGTGTAGAGCCAGCACGCGAACGTCCCCGCGGCCACCTTGGCGGTCGCGGCTTCGCGCGTCGTCATCTCGGCGTCGAAGCACGCATGGTCGCGCAGCTCAGCCCACGTCGAGTACTGCTCTGCGGGTGCGCCGATCACGTCGCCCGCTCGCTCAGACCACTGCCACACCGTCACGCCGTGTTCGTCGCCTTCGCTGAACTGCATCCACTGATCGGGACCGCGCTCGCCGTTCTGGGTCATCTGCCAGCAGAGCTCGGTCCCGTCCGGATGCGCAGCCCGGATCTCCTCGGCCGAATACGGAGTCGGCCCAACACCCGACTCCGGCCACGGCGGCGCCTCGTGGGCAGGCGCTGGAGCCTGGCAGGCGGACAGCAGGAGCGCACAGAAGGAGGCGGCGCGGGCAGCGGTCGTCATGGCCCACAGCATGCGCGCAGCACGAAGCTGCGTCAGCCGTTGTCCGCGCGCTGCTCCGAATCGACGGGCGCCGCGCCTTCGGCGCCGGCGCGACTGCCTGAGCGACTGCCTGAGCGGCTGTAGGTCGCCCAGACGCAGGCCAGCGCCAACATGCCGGCCGTCGGCGCCGCGATCAGGATCACCACGAACGCGACCGGCGTCTGGAACCAAATCAGCAGGCTCGCGACGGCGGCGACGACCGGAAGCGGCAGCAGACACCACCACCGCCACCGGCCTTCGTAGACCACGACCGTGAACACCTGACAGAACAGGTAGAAGAACGGCAGCAGGGCGATCAGGCCGACGGCGCAGAAGTACATGGCAGAGGCTCCGCGCAGAGGCGCGGTCGCACGCGCGCGCTGCGCGCGTTGCGCTCCCGGGTTACGACTCCGCCGGCGCGGAAGCAAGCAGATCGCCCGACGCCGTCGGATCATGATTCGCAGGTCCCGGCAGGCACGCACAACGGTCTCTGGGCACCTGTCGAGCAACTACGCCTACGCGTAGGACACGATCAGCGTGCGCAGCGCGCCTTGTTCCGCAGCCGCGGCGATCATCCCACCCAACACGATCCAGCCGTCCTTCCTCAACGTCCCGGCGGTCCACAAGGAAGAGTCTGCGTCGCTGACGCCTCGCTGCTACACTTCTCGGCCCTGACCGCAGGGTCGTCCGTGATGCTCCGCCTCCCCTTGTCTCTCCTGCTGATGTCCTGCCTCGCCGGCGACCCCGAGCCGCTCGGCTTCGAGGTGCTCGCCGGCTTTGACTACAGCGAAGGCATGGCGCTCCCCAAGGAGGTCACCGCCTGGGACGAGAAGGAGGTCTCGATCCGCGGCTTCATGCGGCGCGAGTTCCCGGGCGACGGTCCGGTCAACTCGTTCATGCTGATCAACGACAACTGCGGCTGCACCGGCACGCCCAAGATGAACGAGATCGTGTTCTGCATGCTGCCCGAGGGCGAGACCGAGGACCTGCACGAAGGCGTCGTGACGGTCACCGGCAAGCTCTACGTCGGGGAAGAGAAGGAGGACGGAGTCGTCATCATGATCTACCAGATGGACGCCGACACGGTGTCGACGACCCGGTGAACCCCAACACCTCCGTGCGGCTGCTGGTCGCGGTGGCGCTGGCGACGCCGCTGGTCGCGTTCTGCGTCGGGAGCGGCCAGGATCCCAAGGCAGAGGACTGGGCCAAGCACGTCGAGAAGTCCTGCACGTCGCGTCGCTACGGCATCCGGCTCGCAGCCGCGCGCAAGGTGGGAGCCGGCGGCGACGCCGCCGTCGGCGCGGTGGAGGCCTACGCAGCCGAGCACGGCGCCAACGCGCTGCCGGCCTCGCTGGTCGACGCGATCGCCGACAGCGGCCAGGCGGGCGCC
>CAZTQF010000043.1:0-10435 GCA_964615255.1 uncultured candidatus Brocadiaceae bacterium
ACAGCGCGTTGGCGAAGCTCGCCTCCATGCGCTCGCGGTGCCCTTCGGGCAGGTCCGCCATCGCCTGCTTGATGAGCGGCAGCTGGCTGTTCGCGACCACCATCGACTCGTCGATCGCGCCGAGGTCCGAGGCGCCGAGCGCCGCGTAGAACCAGCTGGTGTAGACCGTGTCGGTCTCCTCGGTCTGGCTGAAGTCCTCACAGATCGACGCGTAGTGGTCCGACGCCTCGGCCAACAGCTCGAAGGCGTTCTTGCGCACCTCGCTGAACGAGCTGTCGGGCATCGCCTCCTTCTTGAAGTTGTTCTGGTCGTGCAGCAGCGTCGCCAGCGCGGTCAGCAGCGACCAGTGGCGACCGCGCGACACCAGCGAGTCGCGCGCGAGCGTGATCGCGGTGGCGTAGCCGGCGGCGACCTCCGCCAGCATCTCCTGCTGCGAACGCCGGGTCTTGGCCTGCTGCTGGACCGCGGGCGTGCGCCAGATCGTCGCGAGGTTCATCCGCATGCGCCCGATCAGCTGACCGAGCACGACCGGATCGAGCGCCGCGATGTCACCGAACACCGCCTCGATCGTCTCGAGCTGGTAGACCTCGGCGAGGCTGTGCGCCGCGACGAACGCCTCGGTCAGCAGGCCGGGGTCGACCGGCTCCATCGGCAGCTCCCGGAGCCGCGCGACGTAGTCGGCGAGCTCGGCGAGGTTGCGCTCCTGCTTGGCGCGCGTCAGCGGGATCGAGTTGGCGCGGTCGTCGAAGCCGTAGACGTAGATGTAGTTGCTGCCGCGGTTGCGGGCGTTCGGGTTGTTGTTGTTCTTCCAGACCCGCAGGAATTCGTCGGCCAGCTCCTTGGCCTTGCGGCCGTTGGTCGACGCGAGGCGCTCGATGTAGGGGAAGGCCTTCTCGTACTCGTTGACCTTGAGCCAGAGCTGCGCGGAGACCGTGGTGAAGTGCGGCCGCAGGTCCGCGCCGAGGATAGAGGCCCAGCGGTCGTTCGGCTGCGCCTCCAGCAGGTCCGCGGGCTCGATCGCCGTCACCTGCCCGCCGCCGCCCATGCGCCGGCTGGTCCAGTAGGCGTTGCCGAACTGGTCACGCTGCATGTAGGAGCCGTAGGACGAGGTCTTGGAGTACTGGTTGCTGTAGCTCGCTTCCTGCACCCAGCCCGACGCCATCAGCTGGAGCGACGACCGCCACTGGTCGGCCAGCTCAGGCGCGGTCTCGAGCAGCGCCTCGACGGCGGTCTTCTGCAGCTTGAGTCCTCCGGCGCGGTAGGCGGCGTCGCGCGCCTTGTTCGCGAAGCCGCTGGCGACCTGACCGCCGATGGTCGCGACGATCTCCATGCCGCGCTCGGGACGGTCGGTGAACGACTGCTTCAGCCAGGCAGGCCCCAGCTCGGCGCGCACCTTCGGCGCGAGGTCCACCGCGCGGAGCAGCGCCTCTTCCTTCTGGGCCTCGGCGATCTCGCCCTCGGCGAGCGCCGCCTGCGTCACCTCCCAGGCCGTCTCGAGCCACTCGCTCCGGCGGTCCTTGCCGAACATCGCGAGCGCGTGCCGGGCGAGCAGGTTGAGGGCCTCGCGGTCGCCGCGCTCCTCCGCCTCCGTCGCGGTCGGGAGGAACGCGCCGAGCTCCTCGTTCATGTCGAGCGTGCTCAGCAGCACGGCCGCCTCGCGACGGTCGACGCGCTGAGCCTCCTCGGCCTTGCTGACCTCGACACCCAGCAGGCGAATCCACTCTTCGCGGACGCCGCCTCCGTCCATCGCGCGCTTCACGATCGGCGCCAACAGCTTGGCCTGCTTCTTGTCGAAGCCGCCCGGCGCCATGCTCGCGAGCACGAAGGCCTCCTCGAACGAGAACCGGTTGCGCTCCTGGAGGTTGGCGGGCAGCCGGCTCTGCGGCTTGTTCGGATGCCGCAGCAGGACCTTGAGCAGGTGCTCGTAGGCAGGCTTGCGGTCCTTCTCGGCGAGCGTGCGCAAGAACGCCGCGACCTGGTCCCAGCGGCTCAGCGTCACGTCGCGCTGCAGCATCTCCAATTCACGCTTGAGCACCTTGGCTTCGAGCGCGGCGTCGCTCGGCGGTACAGCGACCGCCGCCGCGCCGCTCGCCGGCGCAGGCGCCGCGGCGGCAGCAGGCGCGTCCGCGCCTTCGGCGTCGATCAGCGCCTGGATCTGGGCCGCGCTGAGCGCGGTGGACGTGGTCGTCGCAGGCGAAGCAGCCGTCGCCGCAGCCGGACGCGTCGGCACCGCCGGGATGAGCGCGCTGCCGGTGCGAGCTGGCACGGAGCGCCGCGCCGCGCTGCGCGCCGGTCGCACCGAGAGGGTCGCCGTCGCGCGGCTCACGCTGCGCGCGGGCGCGCTGGGCGCCACTCGGGCGCCGCTCATGGTGCGGATTTGTCCGGCCCCACCCGAGACGTCCGCGCCCCCGGCCGGACGCGTCGCGCCGGCAGCATCGCCGTCATTCGGCGCCGCGGCCTCGCCCTTGGCCTCGCCCTTGTCTTCCGAAGGGTCGTAGGGCTTCAGCTCCGGCTGCGCCCAGGCCTTGAGGATCGAGGACGGGCGGCGGTCGAAGACCACCTTCTTGAACTCCTGCAGACGCCGCTGGGCCTTCTGCTCGGCCGCCTTTTCCGCCGCGTCCTGCGCCGCGACGGCAGCGCCGCCCTGCTGCGCGCCGCCGCCCTGGGCCGCGAGTTGTGCCTGGACCTCGGGCGGCAGGTCCTCGATGTGGACGCCCGGCGGCAGCTCGACAGCCGGCGGAGTCTGTGCGGACAGCGACACGCAGAGGCAAGAGACCCCGGCGGACAAGAGGGACAGCAGGCGCATGGCAGTTCTCGGCAGAGAGCGCGGCAGCGTATCACACGGACATGTCGAGCCCGACTGTCGGGCGGAGTTCCGCGAGGTCGACGTCGGCGCTGCGCGCGAACTCCAGGCGGGTGAGATAGTCCGCGCGCGAGACCCTGCGCGCGCCGAGGCTGTGCAGGTGATCGGTCACGAACTGGACGTCGATCCACGACACGCCGACCCGGGACAGCGAGCGGACCAACGCCACCAGGGCGACCTTGGACATGTCGGTGCGACGGTGGAACATGGACTCGGCGGCGAACAACCCGCCTGCCTGGACGCCGTAGGTCCCGCCAACGAGCTCGTCGCCGCGCCAGACCTCGAGGCTGTGCGCGCGGCCCCGTCGGTGCAGCTCGCAGTAGGCCTCGAGCATCTCATCGAAGATCCACGTGCCGCCCGCTCGCTGCGCGCCGCACGCTGTCATGACGGCGCGGAAGTCACGATTCCACGTCAGCCGATAGTCCCCGCGACGCAGCACCTTGGCGAGGCTCCGTGAGACGTGGAGGTCACTCGCAGCCAGCACCCCGCGGGGGTCGGGCGACCACCACATCGGCAGGTAGCCCTCGTCGTACCACGGGAACACGCCGCTCGCGTAGGCCGCCACGAGGCGCTCGGGCGACAGGTCGCCGCCGACCGCGACGAGCCCTTCGCCGTCGAAGCGCCGCGGGTCGGGAAACGCCGGCGGGTCCCCCGGAGCGAGGAACGCCGGCGCCCTCGGCGGCTGCGGGCTCACCCCTTCTCCTTGAGGCGGCGCAGCGTGGTGTGCTGGTCCTCCCGATCGCCGAGCTCGAGCACGTCGACGTCGCCGTCGGCGCGCTGCCGGAAGTAGACGCGCAGGCCGCGCGACGCGCGCAGGCTCCAGGTGTCCTGGCCGCCCAGCTGCTTGACCTCCAGTCCCGGGTAGCTGTGCCCCTCGGTGCAGAACAGCAGCAGCGCCTGCCACGCCTGCTCGACCGCGCGTCGCTCCTTGCTCTCCAGCGACTTGTAGAACGACGGCTGCAGGTAGGGCACGACGAAGCGCCGCTCCTCGGGAGGCGCTGGCGGCAGCGGGTTCTTCTTCCGACGCCGACTCGCCGGGATCAGCGACTCGAGCTCGGCGACCTCCTCTTCGAGCTCCCGCGTCCGCGAGCGGTCCCGCGCGAGCTGGCGGCGCATCGCCTCGTCCGCCGCGAGCAGCCCGTCGCGCTCGGACTCCAGCGCTCGCAGCCGGTGCAGCAACGCCTTGTCGGGGGCGGCGTCCGGCGCGACCGGCGCGCGGCTCTGCTCGGCCTCGGCCGCCGCCCGCTGCGCGCGGGCCAGCTCCTCACGCGCCCGCGTAGCCTGGCGCTCCAGGTCTCGCTCGCGATCCCGGGCCCTGACCAGCCCTTCGCGGGCGCGCTCCAGCTCCTCGCGGAGCTGCCTGACCTCCTGATCGCGCAGCGCCAGCAGCGCGCGCGCCTCCTGCGCCGCGGGCCCTGCATCGACCGGGCCGGCTCGGTCCGGAGGATCGGCGGGCGTCGGCGGCTCGAGCAGCGCGCCCAGGACGCGTTCGAGCCGCTCGGGATCGCGCTCCTCCGCGAGCTTCGGCGCCAGGATCCGCGCCGGCGCCCGCTCGATCCGAAACCCACCGTTGGGGGTCACGCCGAAGTCCGTCGCGAGCTCACGCAGCCGCTCGACCGGCACGATGTGCTCCAGCAGCAGCGCCAACGGCAGGTCCCCGTTCCGCGCGAGCGCCCGCTCACGGAGCTTCTGGAGCGCGACGGGGGCGGGGGCCATGGCGTGACTCTAGCTCAGCGCGGATAGATCGGGGTGACCGGGTACACGGAGAACTCCTCGGCGTCCCAGCCCCGCTCGGCGGCTTCGCGCTCCTGAGGCGTCAACGCCCTCGCCGGCCGCCACGCGCGCCATGCAGCCCACTCGAGGACGTCGAACGGCGCGCCGAGCAGGAGCCCGGACTGCCAGAGCACGAACGACGGGAACAGGAACACGGACAGCACGTCGCGCGTCTCCCTCGGCTGGCTGCGATAGACGGCGAACGACACGGGCAGCGCCGCGACGTCGACAGGGATCCCCAGCACAAAGCCCGCGGTCCCTCCGAGCGCAGAAGGGCCACGCGTGAAGTAGGTGCGGCCGTGGTCGCTGCTGACGAGCTCGTTGGTGTAGCGGACCACCGAGGTGCAGCCGCCGCCGAGCGTCGCGAGCGCGAGCAGCAGCGCGGCCAAGCGCGCCCGAGAGGTCACCGGCCGGCGCGCGGCTCACGCCGCGCGAACTCCATCTTGGTGATGGTCCAGCGGTCCTCGAGCTCCGGCGGCGGCGTCTTGTCCCTGGACTTGGCGACCGTGGCGTTGGTCAGCTTCAGCGAGCGCAGCTTCCAGACGCTTGGCGGCCCGCCGGCAGCACCGTTGGCCCGCGCCCCGGACTCGCAGTTGAAGAGCACGGCGTAGACGAAGTCCATCTTGACGTCCCTGCGGTCCTTCGACTTGCCCCAGTCGATCGAGACGACCTGGTCGACGATCTTTTGTCGCCCGATGGTGTTCGGACGGGCGACGGGCTGCCGCGGCGAGAAGTCGTCGCCGCGGAGGTCCGGGCTCGCCGCGCGGATCTGCGTCTCGAAGTAGGTGCTGGGGTTCTCGATCGACACCGAGCGCCGGTTCTGCGCCACGACCTCGATCTGCTTCTGCAGCTTGCCGATCTCCTCGAGGTAGCCGCCGCGCTTGGTCGCGGTCCGCAGCGCCGCCTGGCAGCTCGCGATCTGTTCGTCGAGGCCGTTGATCCACCAGCCGCCGAGCGGCAGCAGGATCACCGACACCAGGATGATCCCTTTGTAGAGGTCCATCTCCTTGAAGAAGCTCATCGCACCACCTCCTCGCGGGCGCCGCCCATGGCGAGATAGTCCCGGCGCGACGAGGCGCCGTAGAGCGCGCCGACGCGAGCGCTCGGACCGAACGGGTCGAACGACTCCTTGATCGGCATCGTGTACTCAAAGTAGGCGCCGGTGACGCCCGTCTCGGAACGGTCGGAGAACAGCTTCTCGGGCGGGGTCGGCGACGTCGGCGGGAGGAACGGCGAGTCGGACTTGCCGGCCTCGTCCGTGATCGCGCGCTGCAGCACGGCCATGCGCGCCCGGAAGTCGTCGCCGCGGAACGCGACCTTGAAGATCAGGCGCGGCCTGCTGGCGCCCATGTCGAGGTCGAGCTCGCTGACGAGGTAGCGACCCAGCCGGGGCTCGACGGCCTTGAGCATCTCTGCCCACCGGACCAGCACCGAGAGGCCCGACTCGAGCGAGACGTCCTCGTAGACGCCGGTCTCCTTCTGCTTCTGTCGCGCCACATCGCGCAGCTTCTTGCGGATGACGCCGACGCGCTCGTGCACGGGAGCGGCGGACACCTCGGACAGCAGGTCGCTGAACTTGTAGGTGGTGCGGCCGTTCTTGCCCTTGAGCGAGAAGTAGCGTTTGTCCTCCAACCACTTGCTGTTGAAGATCGGGTTGAGCATCCCGTGGAAGAC
Source organism: uncultured candidatus Brocadiaceae bacterium (assembly GCA_964615255.1). Classification (GTDB taxonomy): domain Bacteria; phylum Planctomycetota; class UBA1135; order UBA1135; family UBA2386. The sequence goes on from CAZTQF010000043.1 coordinate 6,311, forward strand.
GGCCGTGTCGGGCTTGTACTGCTGGCCGATCTCGAGCTCGAGCTTGCGGACCTCCATCGACTTGGTCTTGGCGAAGACGAACATCGCCAACAGCCCGACCATGCAGGTGATCGCGAGCGGGAACTTGATCACGTCGAAGCCGCCTTTCTGGGCGAGGTCTTCCTGACGCAGCTCGAAGCCCTCTGGCCCGCCGAGGCGGCCCAGCGCGAGCCCTACGGCGACGGCGAGCTGTGGCGAGAGCTCCGTGGCCTCGGCTTCGTCCAGGTCGTGGGCGAGGTGCGAGAGCACGTCGAGCGGCTTGGGCTGCGCGCCGAACACCGCCGCCAGCATCTCGTCCACGCCTGCGGCGCGGCAGGCGCTGCCCGAAGTCCAGACCGAACGGACGCGCGCGGCGAGCCCGGTCGCGGTCAGGAACCGCGTCAGCTCCCGGGCCAATCGCTGCAGGTACTTGGTGTGCGCCGCGTCCACGTCGGCGAACGGGATGCTGACGCTCGCGCTCGGCGCGACCTCGGCAGGCGGAGCCTGGTCGGAGCCGGCGTCGGCTTCGATCGCGGGCGCCTCCCCTTCTGCGGGCGCAGCCAAGAGCCCCGCGCCATCGCGCTCCACGACGCCGTCCTGACCGCTCGCCAGGACCCCGGCGACGACCTCGCGGACCTGCTCAGCCTGCAGGCCGTGGAGCCTAGCGACCTGCTCGCAGACGACGCCCTCGCCGAAGCGCAGCACGCGCATGTCCGTGAGCTGGTCGCCTTCGACGAGCAGCACTTTGGCGCTCCGGGCGCCGAGGTCGAGCACCGCGTGGATCGGCTTCTCGCCGTCGTCAGCCGGCCCGTCCTCGCCGGCGTCGAAGGCGCCCGCCCAGTCGGCCGCGCGCCACAGCGCCATGGTGTCCAGGTCGACGGACTCTGGGTCGAGACCCTGCGCGCTCAGCGAGGTGAGCTGGTTGCGGATGCCGACCTTCGGGACCGACGCGACGAGCACGCGCGTCCCGCCGGTCGCGCCCTCGCCGATCTCGTGGAAGTCGACGACGGTGTCCTCGACCGAGTGCGAGTAGACCTCGCCCTCGATCTCCGACTTGACGACCTTCTTGATCGCGTCGGCGCCCTTGAACGGCAGCTCGATCGTGCGGAGCACGGCCTCACGGCAGGGATGCCCGAGGGTCATCGGGCCCTTCATGCCGCCGTCGACGGCCTCGCGGACGGCGTCCGCGACGAGGTCCGGGCGCGTCGGGTCGTCCGCCGCGCCCAGCGGCGCCGAGCGCGTGCTGACGAGCCGCGTCTTGCGGTAGCTGCCGTCGAGCTCGACGACGTGGACGACGCGGTCACCCGAGTCGATGCCAATACTCCTCACCATGGATTCACCTGTTGTTCGGTCGGCCAGCGTCAGCCGAGCTGGAACCGCCGGGTCTGCTGTCGCGGTCGTAGAGGGCGCGCTGCCTCTCGTCGAGCACGAATCGGATGCGTTGTTCGGTCTTGCGGTTCGCCTCCAGGCGCTCGCCGCGGAGCGCGGGCGGCAGCTGGCTCCAGTTGGCGCGCTTGAGGATCTCCAGCTCGCGGCGCTCGCCGTCCTCGAGCACCATCAGCAGCCGCTGGTGCTGCTGGGGCGTCAGCCCGTACTTGTCCGCGAGGTTCCGCGCGTATGTCTCAGGTCCCTGCAGCGTCGCGGGTGCTGCGAGCACGTCGGGGACAGCGAAGCCTACGACCAGGCCGGCAGCGAAGCTGCCGACCGCGACGGCCAGGATCCACGCAGCGAGGGGCTTCGCCACGGCTAGCGGCCGCCGCGCGGCGCCTCCATCGAGTCCAGGATCTGCTGGTCCAAGCGCTCCAGCTCCTGCTCGATGACGGCCGGCGCCGCCTCCAGCGTGTCCGCCCCGCCCTGGTCGAGGAGGCCCGCGTGCCACGCCAGGCCGAGCCCCAGCAGCAGCCCGGCAGCGACCAGGACCCGCACGCAGAGCCGCACCGCGCTCGCAGTGGCCTCGGCCTGCTCGAGCTGCGCGCGCTCCGGCAGCCTCCGAACCGCAGCCAGCACGTTCGCCGTGAAGTCCGATGGCGCCGCCGAAGGCGCGGCAGGCGTCATCCCCGCCGTCAGCGCTTCGAGCGCCGCGACCTCGGCGCGGAGCCCCGGCTCGCGGAGCAGCCGCGCCGCGAACGCCGCCGCGTCCGACTCCGACAGCTCGCCGTCGACATATCGCTGCATCGTCCGTTCGTCGTGAGACATGCTCATGCGTTTCCTCCTCTGGCGGGCTCTCGGCCCCCGAACGCCGGCAGCAGCTCGGGGTGCTGTCGGGTGAGCGCGTCCTTGACGCGCTTGCGGGCCCGGAACAGCCGCGACTCCACGGTGCCGAGCTGGATCTCGAGCACCTCTGCGATCTCGGTGTAGGACAGCTCCTCGAACTCGCGCAGCACCAGGATCGTGCGGAACTTCTCGGGGAGCTGGTCGATGATCGCGCGGGTCACCCGCGCGACCTCGGCCGACTCCAGCGAAGCGGTCGGGTCCTCGCTCTCACCGCCCCGCTCGAAGACGCCGGTGTCCTCGACCAGCCTCAACCGCCTGCTGCTGGCGCGTGACAGGTGGTCGTTAGCGGCGTTCACGGTGATCCGGTAGAGCCACGTGAAGAACTGCGCGTCGTGCTTGAAGGTGTGCAGCTTGCGGAAGACCTTCAGGAACACGTCCTGGGCGAGATCCTCGCACTCGACGGCGTCCCGGCAGTAGCGACCGAGCAGGCGGAACACGCGGTCTTTGTAGCGATCGACCAGCGCTGCGAAGGCGGCCTCGCTGCCGTCGAGCACGGCGGCGATGAGGTCGCGATCAGAGGTCTCGGAGCGTGGCTTCAAGGCGAACACGAGGACCTTGGAAGGGACCCGCGGGCTCATTCTTCCCGCGGGGTCTCATTTGGCAACGCTGGACCGAGCCCGGCCCGTCGGCGGCGCCCTGCCGTCTCAGTCCCGCTTGGAGAAGAGGTGGCCCATCTTCTCCCGCTTTGTATCTAAGTATTTCTGATTGTGCTGGTTAGGCTCGACGACCAGCGGCACTTGGCCCTCGATCTCGAGGCCGTAGCCCTGCAGACCGGCCAGCTTCTTGGGGTTGTTGGTCAGCAGCCGGAGTCGCCGGAGCCCGATGTCGTGGAGGATCTGCGCCCCGGTCCCGAATTCTCTTTCGTCCGGCCGGAAACCGAGGTGCACGTTCGCCTCGACCGTGTCCATGCCGCGGTCCTGCAGGGCGTAGGCGCGCAGCTTGTTGGCGAGGCCGATGCCGCGGCCCTCCTGGCTGATGTAGAGCACGACGCCCCGGCCTTCCTGCTGGACGCGCTGCATCGCGGTGTGGAGCTGCGGGCCGCAGTCACAGCGGAGCGAGCCGAACGCGTCGCCGGTCAGGCACTGGGAGTGCACGCGCACCAGCACGGCGTCGTCGATCGGCGGAAAGCGCTCGCCATCGCCGACGCGGTCGATCCCGACGGTCAGCGCCATGTGGGTCCGGTTGTCGACGCGGCTGTGGTAGGTGTGGCAGTCGAAGTCCCCCCACTCCGTCGGCATCTTGGCGACCGCGACGCGCTCGATCATGCGCTCGCGCCGGCGGCGGTACTCGACGAGGTCCGCGATGCAGCCCATCTTGATGCCGCGCTCCCGAGAGAACGCCTCGAGCTCCGGGACGCGCGCCATCTCGCCGTCCGGCTTGGTGATCTCGCAGATCACGCCCGCCGGACGCAGCCCCGCCAGCCGGCAGAGGTCGACGATGCCCTCGGTCTGACCCGCGCGCACCAGCGTCCCGCCTTCGACGGCTCGCAGCGGGAACACGTGGCCGGGGCGGGCGAGGTCGGTCGGCTTGGCGTCGGGGTGGACCGCCGCCAGGATGGTCGTCGCGCGGTCCTTCGCCGAGATGCCGGTCGTGACCCCCTCGGCGGCCTCGACCGAGACCGTGAACGCGGTCCCGAACCGCGAGCGGTTCTGGGAGACCATCATCGGCAGGTCGAGGCGGTCGCAGATGTCGTTGTCGAGCGCCAGACAGATGAGCCCGCAGGCCTCTCGCGACATCTGCGCCACCAGCTCCGGCGTCGCGAACTCCGCGGCGAAGCAGAGGTCGCCCTCGTTCTCGCGGTCTTCGTCGTCGACCATGATGACCATCTTGCCG
>CAZTQF010000044.1:0-10349 GCA_964615255.1 uncultured candidatus Brocadiaceae bacterium
ACGCGGGCTGCAGATGCCGCGCTTGCTGTCCGCGACGAACTCGACGATTTCGCGGCCGATGGGGTCGCGGTAGAGCGCGCTCTCACGGACGAACTCGAGTCGTTGGTGCAAGGTTCCGGCACGCCAGAACAGTAGTCGGAAGACGCGCTTGACGAGAGCCTTCTGTTCGGCCGTGTAGCCGTTGCGGTTGAGCCCGACCTTGTTGACGGCGACGAGCTTGGCCCGGTCGCCCTGGATCATCGCGAACGGCGGCGCGTCGTGGGAGACCATGGCGCCGGCGCCGACCATGACGAGCTTGCCGACCCGCGCGAATTGGTGGATGCCGACCATCGCGCCGAGGATCGACCGGTCGCCGATCTCCGTGTGCCCGGCCGCCATGGCGCCGTTGGTGAAGACGACGTGGCTGCCGACCGTCGAGTCGTGCCCGATGTGCGCGCCGACCAGCAGCATGTTGTGGTCGCCGACCGTCGTCGTCCCGCCCCCGAACGGCGTGCCGCCGTGGATCGTCACGTGCTCGCGGATCTTGTTGTGGGAGCCGATCCGGAGCCGCGCAGGGTCGCTGGTGGACTTCAGCTTCTTGTCCTGTGGGGTCGTGCCCACCGAACAGAACGGGTAGAGTTCGCACTCCTCGCCGATCCAGGTGTCTCCGTCCACGACGACGTGCGCGAGCAGGCGGGTGCCTGCGCCGAGCCGCACGTGCGGCCCGACGACGCAATACGGTCCTATGTCGACGCCGTCGCCAATCTCGGCGCCGGGTGCGACGATCGCGGTCGGATGGATGCCCATGGAGGGTCGTCAGTCTCGGGGAGAGCAGCGCGCAGCGCTGTCGAGCCGTTCTCAATGTCTACCCTCTACGGAGGGTGCACGCTAGCCTTGGCTGCCGTGCGCCCCCGGGCGCCCGGCCGCGTGCGGGACCTGTAGGGCCGTTGCGGTCGATGCTTCGGCAGCCGCGCGCGTCTCGCGCGGCCCCCTCTTTCATGTCCGTGCTTTCTCCGAACCGGCCGCGCCACTGGAGCGCGGCGTCGTCCGCTGCTGCGAGGGTCCAGGACCCCTGCTGCTGCGCCCCCGAGGTTTGCGCTGCGGGGGAGCGGTCGTGACGGTGGTCCGTGGTGAGTGCGTCTCTCCGGGCGTCGCCGTCGGGCAGGTCTGGCTGCGCGGCTTCGAGAGCGAGGGAGCCGGCCCGCGCATCGCCGCCGACGAAGTGGAGGCCGAGCTCGCGCGGCTGACGCTGGCGCTCGACCTGAGCCGGTCGCAGATGCAGGAGATCAAGCAGAAGCAGTCCGAGACCCTGGGCGAAGCCGAGCTGCGCATCTTCGACGCGCACCTGGCGTATCTCGCCGACGACACGTTCGTCGCCGAGATCGAGGCGCAGGTCGCCAACGAGCGGCTGTCCTGCCGAGAAGCCGTCCAGGGGGTCTTCGCCAAGTACGACCGCATCTACGCGCTGGTCGAGAGCGACCTGCTGCGCCGCCGCGCTGGCGACCTCAGGGACGTCGCCACCAGGCTGCTGCGCAACCTGACGGACGGCGAGGTGCGCGGCGCGGACGTGCCGAAGGGGCCCTACATCCTCGCCGCGCGCAAGCTGACGACGGCGGACATGTTCAACCTCGACAACGAGCGCGTCGAAGGCATCGTCGCCGAGGAGGGCGGGATGAGCTCGCACGCGGCGATCCTCGCGCGCGGCATGGGCATCCCGACGCTGACCGGGATCCGCGACCTGACCAAGAAGCTCCGCGACGGCGACCTCGTGGTGCTGCGCGCGACGGACGGAGAGCTGGTCGCCGGGCCGAGCGACACCGCGCTCGCCGAGGCGACCTCGGAGGCGCAGCGATGGCGAGAGAGCCAGTCCGGGACCGAGGCCCGTCCCGAGGAGGCCAGCCACCAGACCCGCGACGGCGTCGACGTGCGGGTGTTGGGCTCGTGCGGCAGTCCGGGGGAGGCCGAGCTCGTCCAGGGCTTCGGCATGGCGGGGATCGGCGTCTACCGCACCGAGCTCCAGTTCCTCTCCAGTGAGCGGCGCCCGTCGGAGGACGAGCTCGTCGCCAGCTACCGCCAGGTGGTCGACGGGCAGCGCGGTGCGCCCGTGTCCTTCCGCCTGCTGGACGTCGCCGCCGCGACGCTGGACGGAGCGCCGTCCCAGGTCGAGCGGAACCCGGCGATGGGTCGGCGGGGCGTGCGGGGACTGCTGGCGAACCAGGACCTGCTGCGGATGCAGCTGCGCGCGGTGCTCCGCGCCGCCCATGACGCCGAAGGCGTGGCGGTCCTGGTTCCGTTCGTCACGAGCGTCGCCGACATGCAGCGCGTCAAGGCGGCGATCGTCGAGGAGCGGGTGGCGCTCATGAAGGCCAAGGTCGCGTCCGCAGCGTCGCTCGCCGTCGCGCCGATCATCGAGGTGCCCGCCGCTGCCATGGCGCTCGGCGCCCTGCTCAACGAGAGCGACTTCGCCGTCGTCGCCGTGGACGATCTGCAGGCCAACCTGCTCTCCGCCGATCGCGACAACGCGAGCGTCCGCGACTACTACGAGATGGTGCACCCCGCGGTGTTCGAGACGCTCGGCCGCATGGCCAAGGAGGCGGGGCGCAAGTCCAAGCCGATCGTGCTGTTCGGGGAGAGCGCCGCGGACCCGGAGCGCGTCCCGTTCTACATCGGGGTGGGCTACCGGAGCTTCTCCGTCGCGCCGGTCCGGCTGCGCAGCATGCTCCGGGTCCTGGCGCGCTACACGACGGACGAGTGCCGCCGGATCGCCGCCCGCATGCTCGAGGCCCCGCGCACGCTCGATGTCCAGAAGGTCCTGGTCAATCTAGATTTGGGCTGATTTTTTTGCGGCGCACCGCGCCGCCGGCCGGGCGGCCTGCGGCGCCCGTGGCAGCGGCGGTTTCCTTCTTCAGATGGCATGCCGTATGGTCACCGGGCCCTCCCCAGGGTCCGGGCGCGTCCGCCCGCGGATCCGACCTCGTCCGAGCGGGGTAGCCTCTACTCAGGTCCGTAACCGACGCTCCGTCGCTGCGAGCCTGGCCCGCTTTCATCCAGCACTATGCGCACCAACACACTCCTCGCCGCCGCGACGCTCACGGTCGGCCTGTCCGCCCAGACGTCGCTCACCGTCAATCCGCCGTCGTTCGACTCGAGCGCGGTCATCCTGACCTACTCGAACCCGGGCGCGAACTTCTTTGACCTCACGGTCAGCTCGGCGACCGGGATCACGCTCCGCGCGATGGAGATCCCGACGCAGGAGCCGGCCGGCACGGTCGGGGAGATCCAGCTCTGGATGCACGCGTCGGCGACGAGCCACGTCGGCATCGAGAACCCGGCCGCCGCGCCGGCCGTCAGCGGCGATCCGAGCGGGTGGCAGCTGATGACCTCGGGCCGCTACACGTCGGGTGGCTTCAACGTCGCGACGCCTTCGTGCCAGAACGCGTTCACGGTCAATGTGCCCGACACCTTCCTCGCGCCGGGCACCTACGCCATGGCGATCGTCTACGCAGACGTCGCGCACCAGTTCTACGGCGTGACCACCTACCCGGCGCCCGCCGGCACGTTCGCAGACGGCAACGTCGAGGTGTCCAACGGCGCGACCGCGAGCATCCCGTGGGGCGCGCCGCTCGGCGCGTTCGCCTTCAACGGCACGAGCTACGCTGGCGTCGTGCCGGACTTCGGCCTCGTCTACAACGTGGGCAACGTGCCGCACGCTTGCGGCGAGAAGCACCTGCTGGGCTCCGGCTCGGGCGCCAGCTGCGCTTCATGGTTTGACCAGCTGCAGGGCGCGGCCTCGGTCCAGGCGGCGCTGCAGGGCCGCGCGCTCCGCTTCGAGAACACCGGCACGGGCTACATCCTGTCCGAGGTCTCCGGCGCGACGTTCCGTCCGGCGTCGGGCGCCGAGACCGTGCTGGCCGTCACCAACGACAACGACAAGCCGTTCGCGCTGGCGAACCTGACCGTGCCCTACCCGACCGAGCTCGGCGGCGCGACCTCGTCGGAGGTCTGGGTCCACGCCAACGGCTACTTCTCCTACACGGGCGCCAACGGCCAGCTGCCGTTCACCCCGATCGATCCGCAGGCGGCCATGAACCAGCCGGCCTTCGCGCTGTTCGCGTGCTACCACGACTTCAACCCGTCCGAGGCCGGCAGCGGCCAGGTCTGGGTCGAGGAAGACCTCTCGGCGCAGCCGAACCCGACGCTCTACATCACCTGGGACGGCGTCGAGAGCTACCCGATAGGCGTCGCCAACCCGAGCACGGTGCAGGCGCAGGTCGACCTCGTCAGCGGTGACGTGGTCGTCGTCTACGAGTCCATCGACGGCGTCGGCGGCAGCGCGTTCGCCGGCGGCGACGACATGCTGATCGGCTGGTCGCCGGCGGGCATCTCGCCGCCCGTCCCGGAGCGTGACTTCGCCCAGCTGGGCGCGCCCGGCGCGGCCGGCAACTTCACGGGCACGCTGCCCGAGGTCATGCCGCTGTCGCTGAACGTCACCGGCGCGCCGCTGCTCGGCAGCACCATCACGTTCGACCAGGCGCACGTCCCCGCCGCCGTCAACCTCGGCGTCACGCTGCTGTCGGACTCGCTCGTCACGCCTCTGCCGCTGGAGCCGCTCGGCGCGTTGCCGGGCACGGTCGCCTACGTCGGCCTCGCGACGTCGCTGCTGTTCCCGCTGGTGCAGCCCAACTCGTCGGTCTCGCTGCCGCTGCCCAACAACACGGCGCTGACGGGCATGGAGATCTTCGGCCAGTCGTTCTGGTTCGAGCCGCAGCAGCCGGCCGGCCCGCTCGTCGGCCTGATCGGCTCGAACGCCGTCGGCGTCAAGCTCGGCAACTACTAGCGGGCGCGCGGCTCAGACCGAGCCGCCGACCGCCTGCCGCGCGATCACCTCGTAGCGCGGCCCGCGCGGCGTCAGCCGGCTCTCGTAGAGAGTCAGGCTCGCCGCAGAGAACGGCTTGCGGTTGAGGTCGCTGGACCGCTCGGCCAGCTGGTCGATCAACGCCAGCACGCCGAACGGGCTCTTGACCCTGCCGAGCGTGACGTGCGGCGTGAACGCGCGCTTGTCGCGGGCGACGCCCAGCGGCTCAGCGGCTGCCTCGAACCGCTCCCGCGCGGCGCGGAGGAGGTCGACGTCGCCGCCGAGTCCGGCCCAGACGAGGCGCGGGATGCCGCGCGGCGGGAAGACGCCCAGCTGCTCGAGGTGCAGGGTGACCGCGGGCAGCTCGCAGGACTCGACCTGCTCGGCGAGGGCCCCGACGGCGTCCGCGTCGACGTCGCCTGCGAACAGCGTCGTGACGTGCATCTGCTCGGGCGGGACCCAGCGCACGTCGAAGCGGTCTTGCAGCGGCCCGGTCACCTTGGCCAGGTGGTTGCAGACCGGCCGCGGGAGGTCGAAGGCGACGAAACAGCGCACGGAGCGATGCTAGCCGCGACCCGGTGCGTGATAGAAGAAGCGCATGGCCACGACTCCCTGCTTTCAGGTCGACGCGTTCACCGCCCGCGCGTTCCGGGGCAACCCCGCGGCGGTCTGCCTGCTCGACCAGAGCCGCTCCGCGAAGTGGATGCAGGACGTCGCAGCGGAGATGAGTCTGTCCGAGACCGCGTTCGTGACGCCGCTCAAGACCGGCTTCCGGCTACGGTGGTTCGCGCCCGTGTGCGAGATCGACCTGTGCGGCCACGCCACCCTGGCGACCGCGCACGTGCTGTGGTCCGAGGGCATCGCCCCCGCGGACGCCGAGCTGTCCTTCCGGACTCGGAGCGGAGTCCTCGCCGCGCGCCAGCACGGGCGCTCGATCGAGCTCGACTTCCCGGCGCGGCCCGAGCTCCGCGGCGCCGTGCCCGAGGCTGCGCTGCGCGCGGCGCTGGGCCTCAAGCCCAAGAACGTCTGCAAGGTCGCTGACGACTTCGTGTTCGAGGTGGCCAGCGAGGCCTTGGTGCGGCGCGCCAAGCCGGACTACGCGGCGCTCGCCAAGATCAAGATGCGCGGCGTCATCGTCACGGCCAAGAGCAGCGGTCGCCACGACTTCGTCAGCCGCTGGTTCGGTCCGCGCACCGGCGTCGACGAGGACCCGGTGACGGGCTCGGCGCACTGTGCCTTGGCGCCCTACTGGGGCGCGCGCCTCGGCAAGACCAAGATGAAGGGCTTCCAGGCCTCGCCGCGCGGCGGCGAGGTCGAGGTCGAGCACGTCGGCGACCGCGTGCTGCTGCGCGGCCGGGCGGTGACCGTGCTGCGCGGCCAGCTGACCTGCTGAGCGGTCAGCCCTCTTCGTGCCAGGCGGCCGTGAGGTCGCACCACATCGCGAGGCCCTGGAACGGCGCGGCCGCCTCGTAGCGCGCGTGGATCGCGCGGTCGCTCGGCGGATCGTCGGTGCCGTCGAGCTCGGCGAGCCGCGCGCGGCACCAGCTGTCGATGGCGAGGTGCTGGTAGTGGCCGCACAGCCGCATCATCTGGCCCGCGGCGTAGGGCCCGAAGCCGCGCAGGCCACAGATGCGTCGCCACAGCGCGTCGCTGTCGGGCTCGGCGAAAAACGCGTCGTCTTCGAGCGCGCCCGAGGCGAACGCCTCGGCCAGCTCGATCGCGGCCTGCGCCCGGTAGCCGCAGCGCACGACGTCGCGGTAGAACGCCTCGTCCTTGACGCACTGCCGCGGCGTCGGGAACGCGCGCGCGCCGCTCGGCGCCCTGCTGCCCAGCGCCTCGACGAGGTTGGCGGTCATCGCCTCGGTGGCCGTCCACGTGACGTTGGTGGTGAACAGCAGCTTCATCAGGTCCTCGAACGCTGTCGGCGAACGCAGCAGCCGGCCGCCGCCGCGCCGCGCGACCCAGCGCCGGGAGGGCACGCGACGGCACGCGCGGTAGAACGCGGTGAGGTCGTCGTCGAGCCGCAGCATGTGCCGGAGCTGCGCGCGCGCCGCGGCGAGCTGCGCCTTCGACAGCGAGCGGCGCGCGGTCAGCGCGAGCCGGATCGCTGCGCCGTCGTGCCGCGCCACGGCGTCGACGGTCGCGTTGCCCAGCCGCAGGGCCGTGTGCCAGCGCGCCGTCTCCGCTTCGAAGTCGTGCGGCGCGAGCGCGATCCAGCCGTGGCCGTGCAGGCACAGCCGCCAGTCGAACGGCGCCGCAGTCCCGACGCGCGTGTGGTGGGTGGGCACGCGGCGATCAAAGCGCGCTGCGCGGCGCGCGCCAAGGGCGCTTACTCGAGGGCCGCTTCGATCGCCTTGCGCAGTTCGTCCGAGTCCGGCGCCGTGCCGGACTTGTAGAACGCGATCGGCTTGCCGTCCTTGCCGACGAGGTACTTGCAGAAGTTCCACGACGGCTGCTCGCCGGTCGCCCCGGTCAGCGCGGCGTAGACCGGGCTCTGGCCCGCGCCGGCCTTGGTCTCGACCTTGGCGAACATCGGGAAGTCGACCGAGAACTTGCTGGTGCAGAACTCCTTGATCTCGGCTTCGGTGCCGGGCTCTTGGCCGCCGAACTCGTTGCTCGGGAAGCCGAGCACCGCGAAGCCCTTGTCGGCCAGCTCGCTGTGCAGCTTCTGCAGGCCGGCGTACTGGCGCGTGTAGCCGCACTGGCTGGCGACGTTGACGAACAGGGTCACCTTGCCCTGGTAGTCCGCCATCGAGACCTTGGCGCCGTCGATCGACGTCGCCTCGAGCGCGTAGACGCCGGCTTCGCTCGGGGCCGCCGCGGGGGCCTCCTTCGCCGGTGACTTGTCGACGTCCTTCCCGGGGTTGTCGGCCGGCGTCGGGACGCAGGCTGAAGCAGCGAGGAGGGCGGAGAGGATCAGGATCGTGGGGGACCTCATGGTTGCTCTGCGTTCGTTGTCGTGCGCGTGGTGGATGCGAGGCTGCGTCGATCAGGCGAGCCCGCGTGCGGCGAGCCGCACGGGCTCCAGCCACGCCGGGTAGGGAGCGTCCGCGAAGCTGCGCCGGAACGCGTCTGGATCTGCCGCGAGCTGCGCGAACGCTCTGCGCGCGTCGCGCACCATGGCGTCGTGGTCGAAGGCCAGCGTCGGCGGCGTCTCGGCCGGGAACCACCGGCAGTCCGCTGCGTCGTCGCCAGCCGCGGGCTGCACCTCGTCCGGGCCGCAGACCGCGAGGAAGGCCACGCCGACGGTGTGTCCGCGCGGGTCGCGGTGCGGAGTCCCGTAGGCGCCGAGCTGGGCCATCGGGCCGACCTCTACGCCAGTCTCCTCGCGCAGCTCGCGCCGCGCGGCGGCCTCGAGGTCCTCGTGGAGGTCGATGAACCCGCCCGGGAGCGCCCAGGAGCCGGCGAACGGGTCGTGGCCGCGCTCGATCAGCAGGACCTGCAGCTCGCCGCCCGGGCCGGCCGTCGCGAGCACGGCGTCGACCGTGACGCAGGGCCGCGGGTAGTCGTAGGTAAAGGGCACCGGGACACGGTCGCCGCGTGCGCGGCGAGACGCAACGCGCGGCCGCGGAAAGCGCGCGGGGGTTGATCACGGCGGGTGCGTCCCGATCATCAGGACATGCTCTCCCTCGTCGCGACCGCGTTCGTCACCTGCTGCGCGCAGCAGCAAGACGGCGAACACTGGGCCTACCAGCGCCCGGTGCGCGCGGCGGCGCCCGCGGTCGAGGGGGCGACGACGCCGATCGACGGCTTCTTGGCCGCGAAGTGGGCGAACGCGGGGCTGATCCCGACCGGCGCGGCCGACCGCGCGGCGCTGGCGCGGCGCGTCTCGCTCGACGTGGTCGGGCTGCCGCCGACCGTCGAAGAGCTGGACGCGTTCGTGTCGGACCGCGCGCCCGGTGCCTACGAGCGCTACGTCGACCGCCTGCTCGCCTCGCCGCACTACGGCGAGCGCTGGGGGGTGCCGTGGCTCGACCTGGCGCGCTACGGCGACACGCACGGCTACAACTTCGACGGCGGCCGCTCGATCTGGCCGTATCGGGACTGGCTGATCGACGCGCTCAACCAGGACATGCCGTTCGATCGCTTCACCATCGAGCAGCTGGCCGGCGACCTGCTGCCGGACGCCGACGAAGCGGCGCGCATCGCGACGGGGTTCCACCGCAACACGATGCTCAACAACGAGGGTGGCGCAGACCCCAAGGAGGCGCGCTGGGAGCGGCTCGTCGACCGCGCGAGCACCACCGGCACGACGTGGCTCGGCAGCACGTTCCACTGCGCGCAGTGCCACGACCACAAGTACGACCCGCTCTCGCAGCGTGAGTTCTACGGCATGGTCGCGTTCTTCGAGACGCAGGACGAGGTCGACCTCAAGCGCGCGGACGGCGCCAAGACCATGGTGCTACGCGAGAAGCAGGCGGCCGAGCCGGTCACCCGGCTGCGCATCCGCGGCGCGTTCGACAGCCCCGCGGGCGAGGTGCGCGCGCACGTGCCGGCCGCGTTCGGGCCGGAGCTGGCCGACGTCGTCGGCGACGCGCCGCTCGACCGGCTCGCGCTGGCGCGGTGGATCGTCTCGGCGGACAACCCGCTGACCGCGCGCGTCGCCGCCAACCGCATCTGGACCGAGCTGTTCGGGCAGTCCTTGGTCGCGACGCCCGAGGACTTCGGCGTGCAGTGCGAGCCGCCGCTGCACCTCGACCTGCTCGACTGGCTGGCCACGGAGCTGGTGCGGCTCGGCTGGAGCCAGAAGCAGCTGGTCCGCGCGATCGTGCTCTCGGACGCCTACCGCCGCAGCAGCGCCGCCGACGCGGACAGCCTGCGGCTGGACCCCGACAACCGCTTCTACGCGCGAGGCACGCGCTACCGCCTCGACGCCGAGCGGATCCGAGACACCTGGCTGGTGATCTCGGGGCTGCTCTCGCGCAAGCTCGGCGGCCCGAGCGTCTACCCGCTCCAGGCCGACACCAGCGGCGTGATCCCGATGAACAAGGTCAACATGCGCTGGCCGGTCAGCAAGGGCGACGACAAGTGGCGCCGCGGGGTCTACACCTACTGGCGCCGCACCGCGCCGTTCGTGCAGCTCGCCGCCTTCGACGCGCCGTCGCGCGAGATGTGCCAGGTGCGGCGCGAGCGCAGCAACACGCCGCTGCAGGCGCTGGTCGGCCTCAACGACCCGACCGCGCTAGCAGCTGCCGACGCGCTGGCCGCGCGGATGCGCGGCGTCGACGGGTCCGTCGACGAGCAGCTCGCGTTCGGGTTCCGGCTCTGCACCTCCAGGCAGCCGAGCGAGCGCGAGCTGGAGATGCTGCGCCGCTCTTTGGCGAACGAACCCGACGAGGTGGCGTGGTCGCGCATCGCGATCGTGCTGCTCAACCTGGACGAGACCCTGAGCCGCGGATGAGCTTCTTCGCACCGAACCGACGAGAGGTGATCGCCGCGGCCGCCGCGGCGCTGGGCGCCCGCGCGCTGCCCGCGAGCGCCGGCGCAGCGCCTGCGCCGGCGCAAGGCGGCCCGC